>JAFAWI010000566.1 GCA_019241915.1 Alphaproteobacteria bacterium | reverse complement strand
CCAATCGATCAGGAAATGGCACGCGGCGAGCGCGGCCTCGCGATGCGGGGATGCGGTCGCCACCAGCACAATCCGGTCGCCCGGTTCGAGCCGCCCGTAGCGGTGGATGATCAGCGAGGCGTCAAGCGGCCAGCGCCGGTTCGCCTCCGCCTCGATCTCGGCCAGCTTCTTCTCGGTCATGCCGGGATAGTGCTCGAGCGTCAGCGCGTGCACGCTCGCGCCCCCACCCATGTCGCGGACCAGGCCGATAAAGCTTGCGACGCCGCCGATCCGCCGGTTGCCTGCCGCGAGTTTTTCGAGCTCGGCGCCGATATCGAAATCCTCGCGCTGGACGCGGATCATCGTCTCATCCTCCCGTTACCGGCGGAAAGATGGCGACCTCGTCCGCATCGCCAACCGGATGGTCGAGCCCGACGTAATCCTGGTTCACCGCCACCCTCACCGCTGCCAGTTCCTTGAGCGCCTCCGCGTAACCGGGCCCACGCGCTTTTAGAAACACCAGCAACGATTTAACGTCAGAAACCTGCGGCGGCACGGCAAATTCCTCCTCTGCCTTGCCGATTTTGCCGCGAAGCCACGCGAAATAAAGCAGCCGCATCGCTTTACACGAGGATCCCGGTATACGGCATGAAATCGACCGCATCGCCGCGATGCACACCGGCGCGTTCGTCAGGAACAATGACGAAGCCTTCGGTGCGCACGATCGAGGACAGGATGCCGGCACCGTCTTTCGGGTACTTCTGCGCCACAAGACAGTCGCCGTCGCGCTCCAGGGTCGCGCGCACGTACTCGCGGCGCCCGGGCCGCTTCTTGTAGGAGAAGCCGGCGCGCACCGGGAACAGCGTGGAGGGCTCCCCGCTTGCGCCGGCGAGGCGCTCGATCAGCGGTCGTCCGAGGACGGCAAAGGTCAGCGCCGCGGCGACCGGGTTGCCCGGCAGGCCGATCAGCGGGATACCGTTGATTTTGCCGAGTGCGACCGGCCGCCCCGGCTTGATCGCCAGCCGCCAAAAATCGAGCCGCCCCAGCTTTTCAATCGCGGCGCGGACATGATCTTCCTCACCGGTCGAGACACCGCCCGAGGTGACGATCAGATCGTGCTCGGCGGCCGCCGCGGTGAGCGTCTCGGCGAGCGCGGCCTCGCGGTCCGGGCGAATGCCGAGGTCATCGACCCGGCAGCCCAGCCCGCGCAGCAGCGAAGCGAGCATGATCCGGTTGGCGTCGTAGATGGCGCCGGGCGGCAACGGCGTGCCGGGCTCACGCACCTCGTCCCCGGTCGAGAGCAAGGCCACGCGCAGCCGCCGGTAGACCGCCAGCCGGTGGCGACCGAGCGCTGCCGCCAGCCCGAGATCGGCCGGTCTCAGCCGGCGGCCGGCGGGCAGCGCGACGGAGCCCTGCTCGACATCCTCGCCGGCATGGCGGCGGTTGCCGCCGCACTTGATGCCGGGCTGCAGCGTGACCTTCCCGTCGGCAAGGACGCAGTCCTCCTGCATCATTACCGTGTCGGCGCCCTCGGGCATCGGGGCGCCGGTGAAGATGCGTATCGCCTCGCCGCGCTCGATCGGACGGCCGAGCGGGTGCCCGGCCGCGGCGCAGCCGCCGACCGGCAGCACCGTCGCGCGATCGGGCAGCAAATCGGCGTGAACGATCGCGTAGCCATCGACCGCGCTGTTGGGGTGCGGCGGCACGTCCATGTCAGCGACAAGGTCGCACGCCAGCACCCGCCCGGCGGCATCGGCGAGCGGTACGGTCTCGGTTTCGACGACCACGCTGATGCGTTCCGCGATCAGGGCCAACGCCGCATCGACGCTCAGCAGCGCGCCGCCAAAGGCAAAACAGTCGTCGCTCAGTTGCGCCATGCGCCAGATCCGTTGTCGCCGAGTATGAAATCGGCGATCGCCGCGGCATCGGCAAGGTCCAGCACCGGCAATGGCGCTGTCAGCGGCTCGTCCGCGGCGATCGCGACGATATGCGCGTCGCCCGGATAGAGGAACGGCTTTCCGACAGAAGGCCGGTGGACTTCGAGCTTGGGGTGCGGGTGCGCCTTAAAGCCTTCGACGAGCAGCAGATCGACCGGGGCCATCCGCGCGGTCAGCGCGTCGAGCGCGGGTTCCGGCGCGCCGCGCAGCTCGTGCATCAGCGCAAAGCGGCGCGACGAGGCAACCATCACCTCGCTGGCGCCGGCCTGCCGGTGAAGCCACGAATCCTTGCCCGGCTTGTCGATGTCGAATTCATGGTGCGCGTGTTTGATCGTCGAAACCGTGAGGCCGCGGCCGACGAGCTCCGGGATCAGCTTGGTCAGCAGCGTCGTCTTGCCGCTGCCGCTCCAGCCGGCGAGCCCGAAGACGCGCATGCCATCACGCGAGACGCTGTGTCTTGCCGGCGGCGGCGGACCGCCGCGGCCGCGCGATGTGCGACAGCCCCGCGCGCAGGTAGTCGTAACCGGTCACCAATGTCAGCAGCGCCGCCAGCCACAGCAGCGTCTCGCCGATTGCGACCACCGGGATGAGGTGCCAGCCCGCTTCGCCGACGATCAGCACGCCGATCGCCACCATCTGGATCGCGGTTTTCCATTTCGCCAGGCGCGAAACCGGCATCCCGACCCGCAGCCCGGCCAAATACTCGCGCAGCCCCGAGACCAGAATTTCGCGGCACAGAATGACCAGCGCGGGCAACAGGGCGCGGCTCGACAACCGGTCGGTCGCGGTCAACATGAACAGCGTTGCCGAGACCAGCAACTTGTCGGCGATCGGGTCGAGAAACCGCCCCAGTTCCGATTGCTGCTCCCAGCGCCGCGCAAAATGTCCGTCGAGCCAATCGGTGAGGCCGGCCGCCGAAAACAGAGCGCAGCAGAACCAACGCGCAGCGTCGCCCTCGACGTAAAACGTCCCCACCACCAGCGGAATCACGAGGATGCGCGACAGCGTCAGCAGATTGGGCAGGCTGGTCAGCGGCACGGTTGTCTCCGGGCACCTGGGGCCGGCAGGCGGCAGACGATCTTAGCCACCCGCATGAAAATGGTCATAAACCTTTTTTGCGACCGTTTTGCTGATGCCCGGCACCCGCTCGATCTCGGCGAGGCCGGCGCGGGCGACGGTGCGCGCCGAGCCGAAATGGTGCAGCAGCGCCTGCTTGCGCCGCGCCCCGATGCCGGCGATCTCGTCGAGCGGCGACCGGCCCAGCGATTTGGCATGCCGCGCCCGGTAGGTTCCGATCGCGAAGCGGTGCGCTTCGTCGCGCAGGCGCTGCAGGAAGTACAGCACCGGATCGCGCGGCTCGAGCGAAAATGAGGGGCGGCCCGGCACAAAAAAGCGCTCGCGCCCGGCGTTGCGGTCGAAACCCTTGGCGATACCGACAAGCGGCACGTCGCCGATTCCCAGCTCGTCGAGCACCCCTTGTGCGGCGCCCAGCTGACCGCGGCCGCCATCGATCAGCACCAGGTCCGGCCAGGCGCCGCCGGTGCGATCGGGGTCTTCCTTGATGGCCCGTGCAAACCGCCGGAGCAGGACTTCGCGCATCATCGCATAGTCATCGCCGCCCAGCGCTTGCCGTTCCGGGGCTGCGGCGCCTTCACCCGTCGAGAGGCGCGCACCGCGAATGGTGAACTTGCGGTACTGGTTTTTCACCAGCCCCTCGGGTCCGGCGACAATCATGGCGCCGACGGCGTTGGCGCCCTGGATGTGGCTGTTGTCGTAGACCTCGATGCGGGTGAGCGGCGCCGGCAGGCCGAACGCAGCGGCGACGCCGTCGAGCAGCTGGCGCTGCGTGCTGCTCTCGGCCAGGCGCCGCCCCAGCGCTTCGCGCGCCGCGGCGGCGATCCGATCGATCAGTTTCCTTTTGTTGCCGCGCTGCGGTACGGCAAGCGTCACCTTGCGCCCGCCGAGCGACAGCGCCTCTTCAACCAGCTCCTGTTCGACCAGCCGGTGGCTGAGCAGCACGCAAGGCGGCTTTGGCCGATTGTCGTAGAACTGGCCGACAAAGCTGGTCAGCACCTCCTCGACCGCAAGCTGCCGGTCGTGGCTCGGGAAATAAGCCCGGTTGCCCCAATTCTGCGCACCGCGGAAAAAGAACACCTGGATGCAGGTATGGCCGCCGGCCTGATGTGCGACGATGACATCGGCATCGTCGACCCCCGGCGTATAAATATCCTGGTGCCCCTGCACCATCGACAGTGCCCGGATACGGTCGCGCAACAGCGCCGCCGCCTCGAAATCGAGCGCCGCCGACGCCGCTTCCATGTCGCGCGCGAGGCGCGCCTGCACATCGGCCCGGCGTCCGGACAGAAAGCCCTTCGCCTCGTCGATCAGCGCCGCGTAGTCGCACCCGCTGATCCGGCCGACGCACGGCGCACTGCAGCGTTTGATCTGAAACAACAGGCAGGGCCGCGTGCGGTTGGCGAAGACGCTGTCACTGCACGAGCGCAGCAGGAACGCCTTCTGCAGCGTGATCAGCGTTCGGTTAACCGCGCCCGCCGACGCGAAGGGGCCGAAGTAAACGCCGGCTCCGGAGCGGGCGCCGCGATGTTTCGCCAGCTGCGGAAACTCGTGATCTGCCGTGATGTGAATCAGCGGGAACGACTTGTCGTCGCGCAGCAGCACATTAAAGCGGGGCAACAAGCGCTTGATCATATTGCATTCGAGCAGCAGCGCTTCCGCTTCGGTCGCGGTGACGACGATTTCCAGCGCTGCCGTCTCGGACACCATGCGGCGCAGCCGTGTCGATAGGCCCGCGAGGTGGGTGTAGTTCTGCACGCGCGACTTGAGGTTGCGTGCCTTGCCGACATAGACTGCATCGCCCTTCCGGTCGAGCATGCGGTAGACGCCAGGCCGTTCGGGCACGCTCTTTAACGCAGCGCGCAGCACGGCAACACCATTCGCCGCGCCGCTGCCGGCGATCGCAGTCTTCGCCTCGCCGGCGTTGTCGGCGGCAACATCCAGCCCGGCGGGACCGCGCCGCGGATCGAAGGTTTCCGGCGCCGGCCGGCGGCGAGACCGGGTCGGGCGCGCGGCCGAATCGGGCAGCACTTTCGCCAGTTCGCCGGCGCTATCCGAGACGTGGGGCATTTTCATCCCATCTGGGGATAACTCTGTCGAAAAGGAAGTTCTGCGCGAGCTTCGCAACATCGGACGCAAAGATGTCTGCGATTGCGCGCCAATAAGCGGCATTCCATCTAAGCGATTGAAACAGATAGATGTTCCGCTCCTCGATTGTTAACGGCACGTAACAAATCAACTGGTTAAGCCCATTTCGGTTAGGTCTCGGCCGGCGAGATGTGCTTGTGCACAA
>JAFAWI010000188.1 GCA_019241915.1 Alphaproteobacteria bacterium | reverse complement strand
CTTGCCCTTTTGCCCGTCCGGCTGCTGCAGCCAGCCGGTGTAATGCACCGAGACGTTGTTGCCGAAGACCGCTTCGGCGCCGGCGCCGACTTCGTTGTCCTTGTAGATCAGACCGCTCGGTGTCGTCGGCATCGGGTGCTGCTCCTTCAGGGCGTTGTTATGCTACAAACATAGCGCTAACGCTGCGCCGATCGATAAAGGGGTCATATCGTGAACAGCATCCTCGCCAAGACCGTCACCGCCGTCACCGACATTCTCGGGCGCGAGCTCGACGATATCGCGGTCGAGCGCGCTGTGATCGGCCTGTTCTTTACCGGGGTCAAGCTGTCAACCGGCCATGCCGGTGCCTCCGCGACGCCGATCAAGACAATCCCCGAGGCGGTCTGCTGTCCGTCATCGGCGATGGCAATGCCGTTCCCCGGCAAGATGCGGGGCAAGCCGGCGCGCGACGCGTTGAAGGAGGCGTTCTCCGACCACGGCATCCGCCGCGGCATCGGCATCGCGACGCTCAACGCGCTCGCCGAGTTGTGCTGGGAACGGCGTCCCAATCCGGCGGTCGAATTGCTGCACGGCATCGACGCGTTCGAGGCCAACGCGTTTCGCGCGGACGATCTGACCGTGGTGGTCGGCGCGTTCGTGCCGTTCCTCAAGGAGCTGAAGCGCCGCAAGCAGCCCTTCCTGGTGCTGGAGAAAGACCCCGACACGTTGAAGGCCGAGGAGCTGCCGTTCTATCGGCCGGCCGAGACCGCGCGCGAGATCGTGCCGCAGGCCGATGTGCTGCTGGTCACCGGCACGACGCTGATCAACGATACGCTCGAAGACCTGCTGTCGTGGGCGCGGCCGGAGGCGCGGGTGACGGTGGTGGGGCCGACGGTCGGTCTGCTGGCCGACGCTTTCCTCGCGCGCGGCGCCGACATCCTCGGCGGCGTCAGGATCACCGATGCCGACGCTTTCCTGGAGCTGCTCGCCGAAGGCGGGTCGGGTTATCACTTCTTCGGCCGCGTCGCCGACAAGGTCGTGCTGCGCCGCCGTATGGCAATAGCCGCAAGGGCTGCTTAGGCCCTCCTGCCTAGCCGAGCGCCGCAAACTCGAGCCTGACCTTCAGCCCCGGGCCGTTGTCGCCGAGCGCGACGGTGCCGTCGTGCAGCTGCGCCACCGCGCGCACCAGGCTGAGGCCAAGCCCGTTGCCCGGGGTGCTGCGGCTTGGTTCGAGCCGGACAAAACGGTCGAACACCGCTTCGCGCTCGTCTTCAGGTATGCCCGGACCGCTGTCTGAGACTTCGAGCGCCGCGCGGCCATCATGCTGATGGGCCGAGAGGGTGACCCCGCCGCCGCCGTACTTGAGCGCATTGTCGAGCAGGTTGGCGACCGCCTGCGACAGCAAATGGCGGTCGCCGCGGATCATGATGCCGGGCTCGACATCGAGGGTCAGCGCGCAGCCTTTCTCCTCGGCGACCGGCTCGTAGAGCTCGGCCGCGGCGCGAGCGGTCTGCGCCAGGTCGAGCGGCTCGGCCTCGTTGCGGCGCGCCCCCGACTCGGCCTCGGCGATGTTGAGCAGCGCATTGAACGTCGCAAGCAGCCGGTCCGCTTCGTCGATCGCCGCGCGTATCGCATCGGTCGCCGCGCCGACCTCGGGCGCGTCGATCAGGCTCAGTTCGAGCCGAGCGCGCAGCCGCGCCAGCGGGGTGCGCAGATCGTGCGCGATGTTGTCCGAGACCTCGCGCATCCCGCCCATCAGCCGCTCGATCTGGTCGAGCATGTTGTTGAGGTTGGCGGCGAGCTGGTCGAACTCATCGCTGGTGCCCCTGGCCTTGCGCGGCACCCGGTCCGACAGGTTGCCGCGCATCACCCGCTCGGCGGTTCGGTTGACCTGCTCGACCCGGCGCAGCAGGTTGCGGCCCATGACGGCGCCGCCGATCAGGCCGAGAACCAGCGCGACGAGGCCCGACCACAACAGCGTCAATTTGATCCGCTCGCGGAACAGCGCCGCGTCGCTGATATCGCGCGCGATCAGCAGGCGGTAGCCGTCCGGAACGAGGATCAGCGCGCCCTGCGCCGGCCGCATCTGCGTTTCGCCTTTGACCTTGGCGGCAAAGTTGAAGGCGATCGCGCCCGGCGCGACCGGTGTGCCGGCCGGCCAGCCGGTGATGTTGCCGGCGAGCGGGTGACCGTCGCTGTTGGTGACCAGATAGAGCATGCCGTCGCCGCGGTCGCCGGCACTGCGCGCGGCAACGATCTGGACGAGGCCCGAGAGGCCGCGCTGCGCGTACTGTTCGGCGAGCCCGGCGATCTCGGCGTCCAGCGTCGCCTGGGTCTGGCGCTCGACGAAATCGGCGCTCATCCAGTAGACGAACAGCAGCACGCCGAGCACCGAGGCCGCGAATACGCCAAAATAGAGGCTCGCCAGGCGGAACGCATGCGTCCGCACCAGCCGCCCGAGTTGCGCCAGCACGAGCCTGGGCGAAAGCGTCGGCATCGCTCAGTCCGGCGCGCGCAGGCAATAGCCGGCGCCGCGCACCGTCTGCAGCAGCGGCCGGGCGAAATTTCGGTCTATCTTCTGCCGCAGACGGCTGACATGTACGTCGATGACATTGGTCTGCGGGTCGAAATGGTAGTCCCAGACATGCTCCAGCAGCATCGTGCGGGTGACGACGTGGCCCGCGTTGCGCATCAGGTATTCGAGCAGCTGAAACTCGCGCGGCAGCAGGTCGAGCGCCGTGTCGCCGCGGCGCACCGAGCGGGTGAGCAAATCCATTTCGAGGTCGGCGACGCGCAGCTTGGTGGTCGCGGTGCCGGCCGCGCCGCGCCGCAGCAGCGCCTCGACCCGCGCCAGCAGTTCGCTGAACGCGAACGGTTTCACCAGGTAGTCGTCGCCGCCGGCGCGCAGCCCCTTGACCCGGTCGTCGACGCTGCCCAGCGCCGACAGGATCAGCGACGGCGTGCCGATGTCGGCCGCGCGCAGCGCGCCGAGCATCGCCAGCCCGTCCATCCCCGGCAGCATGCGGTCGAGGATGATCGCGTCGTAACTGCCCGAACTGGCAAGGTAGAGCCCCTCACGCCCGTCGCCCGACTGGTCGACGGTATAGCCGCTTTCGCAAAGGCCTTTTACGAGATAGGCGGCGGTCTCGCGATCGTCCTCGACGACCAGAAGCTTCATGCGAGGATCGCCCCCACCGGGACCCGCCCTCGCTTGCGGGGGAGGTGGTCGTCAAACGCCGGCGCGCCACTCGCATTCCCTTGCCCGCAAGCGGGGGCGGATGGGCGTGGGGGCAGCCGGCGTCTCATGCGATTTCAGGTTGTTATCCGCGGGTGCCGCCGCAAGATGTCGCGCCGCCGCAGAAGCCGCGCTTTTTGACTTGACCTTGGCGTGCGCCGCCCGATCTATTGCGTACCGGATTGGTACGAATTGGGCCGACGCTTCATGATCATCCTCTCGAAGCTCGCCGATTACGGCGTCATCGTCGCGACGCACCTCGCGCTGGCGCCGGATCGCCAGGAGAATGCGGCCACGGTCGCGGCAGCGACACGGCTGCCGCTGGCGACCGTGGCCAAGCTGTTGAAGGCGCTGGCGCATGCCGGCGTGGTGAGCGCGACGCGCGGCGCCGCCGGTGGCTATCGACTGGCGCGCCCGGCGGCGGCGATCTCGATCGCCGAGGTGGTGGCGGCGATCGACGGCGATATCGGCCTGACGCAATGCTCGGTGCATGTCGATGAATGCGCCCATACGACCTACTGCCCGACGCGGCCGCATTGGGCGGCGATCAACCGCGCGGTCGGTCAGGCGCTGCAGGCGGTGACGCTCGACGACATGATCTCGCCGTACGCCTTCCTGCCGCCGGCCGCGGTGCAGCCGGCCGCGGAGCTGTCGCGATGAGCGCGCCGCTTGACGTCCGCGCCGAAACCCAGATTCCGGCGCTCAACGAGGGCTACAAATACGGCTTCGTCACCGAGATCGAGACCGAGCAGGCGCCGCCCGGCCTGAGCGAGGACACGGTCCGCTTTATCTCGGCCAAAAAAGGCGAGCCCGACTGGCTGCTCGAATGGCGGCTGCAATCGTTCCGCGCCTGGCAGAACCTGCAGGCGCCCGATTGGGCCAAGCTCAACATCGCGCCGATCGATTATCAGGCGGCGACC
>JAFAWI010000177.1 GCA_019241915.1 Alphaproteobacteria bacterium | reverse complement strand
CGGTCCGCCCCGAAGCCTGCAGCCGCCCGACCGATGTGTCGGTGTTGCGTTCGGTGGCGGCGTTGCCGATGTCGATCTGGCCGCAGGCGATGTCGAGGCCGCGCCCGTCGAGCGACAGCGACCGGGTCAGCCCGGTCAGCGCATGTTTCGTCGTCACATAGGGCGTCGAATTGCGCCTCGGCACATGCGCCGAGACCGAACCGTTGTTAATGATCCGGCCGCCGCGCGGGTCCTGCTCCTTCATCATCCGGAACGCGTGTTGCGCACAGAGAAACGAGCCGGTGACATTGGTCTGCACCACCGCCATCCATTGCTCGTAGGTCAAGTCTTCGAACGCGACGCCGCGGGTGCTGATCCCCGCGTTGTTGAACAACAGATCGATGCGGCCGTAGGTCTTCTTCACCGCATCGAACAGCGCCGCGATCGAGTCCTTGTCGGATACGTCGGTCGGCACCGCCAACGTACGCGGCGGCGGCGCATTGGCGAGTTTTGCGGTCTCCTCCAGCCTGTCCTTGCGCCGCCCGGCGAGCACGACAGACCAGCCGTCCTCGAGCAGGACGTGCGCCGAGGCGCGGCCGATCCCGCTCCCCGCCCCCGTGATCACGGCGATTTTACTGGTCGTGGCCATGTCCTAATTCCCTTGCGGCGTTCGCTCGTCAATCAATCATCCCGCGCCGGTTCGCCGGCTGACAACCCCGCGCGGCGAGGCGGCCCGGCTTGCTCAGAGATTGCCGATCGTCGATGCTGCGCGCGCAATAAGCATGCTGCACCTGCGGCCACGCCGCCGGCGCCGCGGGCATAAAGGAGGGGGGACGACATGGAAGCTTGGGCACCGCGGTTTCTCGGCATCATGCGGATCGTCGTGGGCTTGCTGTTCCTGCAGCACGGGCTGGCAAAGCTGTTCGGCTGGCCGCATGTCGCGATGTTCGACAATCTGCACGCCTTCCAGCTGGTCTGGTTCGCCGGCATCATCGAGTTTGTCGGCGGCATCCTGTTGACGATCGGGCTGTGGACCCGCTGCGCCGCCTTTGTCATGTCGGGCGAGATGGCGGTCGCCTATTTCATGTCGCACGCGCCGCGCGGCTTTTTCCCGATCATTAACAACGGCGAGGGCGCAATCCTCTACTGTTTTATCTTCTTCTACTACTTCCTGGCCGGCTCGGGCCGCTACAGCATCGACAACGCGCGCGCCTAGCACGGGGATTGCCGGCGATGCGCGCAGCCCCCACATCTGCGGCCATGAATCGGCCGCCGCATCGCCCGCCCTCGGAACCCGAGATCATCCCGCCGGGTCAGCCGCTGCCGCGTCGCGAACCCGGCATTTGGGTGACGCGCGGCGTCGGCGGCATCGAGCGGGTTTCCTTCCGCCCTGTCGGCCCCGTCGGGGCGGCGCTGCTGACCCTCGGCATCGCCGCCGCGGCCGTGCTCGGCCTGCTGTTCCTGCTCGGCACCGCGATTCTGGGCCTCGCCGCGATCGGCGTCCTCGCCATCGTCGGCGTCATCGCCGGCATCTTGCGCGGCCCGCCCCGTTCGTTACGCTGAGCCTGAGGCGGCAACCTCGGGCGGAGGCTTCGGTGGCGGTTCTCGACGGTATCCGCGTCCTCGATTTCGGCCGCTATATCGCCGGTCCGTTCTGCGCCGCGCTCTTGGGCGACCTCGGCGCCGACGTGATCCGCATCGAGCGCGTCGGCGGCGGCGAGGACCGCGGCATGATCCCGGTCGGCGCCGGACCGGGCGGGGGCGGCGCGATGTACATCGCGATGAACCGCAACAAGCGCGGCATGACGCTCGACCCGGCCGCACCCAAGGGCCGCGAGATCGTCAAGAAGCTGGTGGCCACCGCCGATGTCGTCGTCGCCAACCTGCCGCCGCGCGTGCTGCGTTCGCTGGCGCTCGACCTCGACAGCCTGCGCCAGACAAAATCCGACATCATCCTGACCACCGTTACCGGCTTTGGCGCCGGCGGGCGGATGAGCCACAAGCACGGCTTTGACGGCATCGGCCAGGCGATGAGCGGCGCGGTCTATCTCTCCGGCCTGCCCGACCAGCCGATCATGACCAAGGTGCCGTGGGTCGATTTCGGCACCGCGTTTTTGTCCGCTTTCGGCACGCTGGCGGCGTTGATCGAGCGCGGCAAGACCGGGCGCGGCCAGAAGGTCGAGGGCGCGCTGCTGCGCACCGCAGTCGCGATCTCGAATGCGATGCTGATGGAACAGGCGCTGACCGGCGTGAACCGCGTCGCGACCGTCAACCGCGCGTTCAACAACGGCCCGGGCGACATCTACCGCTGCAAGGACGGCTGGATCGTCGCCACCGTGATCGGCCCGCCGATGTTCAAGCGCTGGTGCGAGATGGTCGGAGAGCCGGGCTGGGTATCGGACCCGCGCTTCGCCGACGATCAGGCGCGCGCCGACAACGGCGAAGCGATCACCGCGAAGATGACCGCGTGGTGCGCCGCGCGCAGCTGCAAGGCGGCGCTCGCCGACCTCGAACAGGCCAGCATCGTCGCCGGCCAGGTTTACGCCCCGCAGCAGACGCTCGACGAGCCGCATATCCGCGACGCGGGGCTGCTTGCCGAACGCGACTTCCCCGGCGTCGCCGGCACATTGCCGCTGGCGCCGACGCCGATCGAGCTGTCCGAAACCCCCGGCACCTACCGCCGCCGCGCCCCGCTCACCGGCGAGCACACCGACGAAATCCTCGAAAGCCTCGGCTACACCGCCGCCGAGATCGGTACGCTGCGCGCCGACAAGGTAGTTTAGCCGATCAGGAGACTTTCCGCCGGCACCTGCCAGCATGCGTGCAAAAGTCGAGCCTGCTCCATGGTGAGCCCGCGTCGCCGATTGAGAATCTCGGATGCACGCGATCGGGAGCCGAGCAGCGTCGCAAGATCCGCCTGCGTGTAATGCTTGAGCGCCATGATCTCCTTGATGGCACCGACAGCATCGGGTGCCCCGATTGGCCAATGGCGCTGTTCGTAGGCGCCGATTAGCGCCGCGAGAATGTCGAAACGATCGGCTTCGAACGTGCCCGGTTCGGGTTCGTGGTCGAAGTAGACTTCGATCTCGTTCAACGCCGACTCGTAATCGTCTTCGGTCCGGATCGGACGTATCTCCATCTCAGGAAACCTCTATTGTTCATGGATCGATGCGATCGTATTCGGCGTGCGTGCCGATGAACTTCACGAGCACACGGTTGAACCGATACGAGATGTGAACAACCAGCCTGTACCGGTTCCCGGCGATGTCGAAGATGGCCCGATTGTCCGCGACGAAATCGACCGCGCCGCCAAACTGTAATTTCACATCGGCGGGCCCCCGCCATTCCGCCCTGGAAACGAGCGCAAACCAGGCACGAAGCGGTATTTCTGCTCGCGGATGGCGTGCCCAGAAGAGTCTCAGCCGCTTGTGTGCGATGACCTGCACCGGCGGAAAGATACGATGTTCCCATCATGGGAACAATCGTTATATTGCTGCCGTTCCGCTGGCGCATGCGGCGCCCATGCAATAAGTCTGGCGCTTGCCGCATCTGATGCAGGGAGGTTCACATGGCCGCCGACCCGAACAAGATCGTCCTGACCGGCGAGAACCCGTTTATCCGGCTGTCGACCACCGGCGGCGAGCCGTTCGGCACCAATGCCAGTTTCTGGCGCATCGTCACCTGCCCGATGGGGCCGGGACACGTGCTCTACCTCAAGAGCGAGCTCACCGAAAACCGCTGGAAAATCTATTCCGACAACATCGCGATGGCGCGCTGGCTGCAGCAGACCGTCCAGGGGATGCTCAACCCCGAGACCGCCGACACGTCGATCCCGGTCGACGACGCCGAGTTCGCCAAATCGGGCGACCCGCGCTATTTCTGGACCGAGAGCGCAATCACCAATGACGGCGCGGTCTCGCTCACCTGGTACGACATCGGCGAGCCGATGCTGATCCACACCAACCCGAACGAGGGCGGCCGCAAGTACGGCGTCTGCACCCTGCTGATCCCATCGGGAGGCGCGCGCCTGACAATCGACGGCGTCCAGGCGGCCGGCAAGCCGGTGGCGATCGAACGCGAAGGCCGCCCCTTCAGCACCTGCTGCCTGGCGTTCTCGGAAAGCTGGACCGAAGCGAAATGAGCTTCGCCCGCGACCTCGCGACGTTCCTGGCGCCGCTCGGCTACGACGACCTGCCGCCGCGCGCCACCGACTACGCCGCGATGCTGATCGCCAGCACGCTGGCCAGCGCGGCGTGCGGCAAGGAAATCGTCTCGACCCGCATCGTTCGCGAACTGGCGCGCGAGCGCGGCGGCACGGCGCAAGCCTCGCTGTGGTTCGACGCCGGTCCCAAGCTACCGGCGGCCGAGGCGGCCCAGGTCAACGCGATCATGAGCGACGCCGCCGCCTCGGACGACAGCGATTTGCGCGCCATCGTCCATTGCGGCACGCCGCTCACCGCGACCGCGCTGGCGCTCGCCGAACGCACCGGCGCGAGCGGCAAGGAGGTACTGGCGGCGATGGTTTGCGGCTACGAGGCGGCGGGCCGCATCGGCGGCCCGGTCAGCCCCGATTTCCGCGAGCGCGGCCACCACGGCTCGACGATGGCGATCTTTGCCGCCGCGGTCGCTGCCGGGAAGCTGCTGAAGCTGGACGCCGACCAACTGACGCAGACGATCGCGCTGGCCGCGACCTCGGCAAGCGGTGTGGTCAAGGCGGCCGACACCAGCGTCGCCCGCGAATACCACGCCAGCCTCGTGACCCGCGCCGGCATCGACGCCGCGCTCGCCGCACAAAAAGGCTTTATCGCCGAAGAAACCGTACTCGAAGGCCCGACCGGGTTTCTCAAGGTCTATGGCGGCAAGGAGGTCGCCGGGCTCGGCACCCCGAGCGGCGAGGATTGGGACATCCTCACCGACATGGCTGTCAAGCTGGTGCCGGGCGGCCATCCCTATCACGCGTTCGGCGAGGCCGCGGCCAAGGCGGCTCGCGACGGCGACGTCGCCGCCGACCGCATCGAGAGCATCACCGTGTCGCGGCCGGGGCTGACCCGGCTTGGTGGGCCCAAGCACCCGCAGGACC
>JAFAWI010000126.1 GCA_019241915.1 Alphaproteobacteria bacterium | reverse complement strand
TCTTCCAGTAGTCTGGTCCGTAAAGTCGGCGCAGTTCGAACCACGCCACGTGCTGCAGCCCCGATGTTGATAGTTTCACGGTGATCCCGTCGGCCCATTTCGGGTCGATCGCCTCGTGCCAATCCTTTGGCGCCTGGTCGGCGGGGGTCGTCGTCGTGTTGTAGGCGAGCCCGGCGGGACCGATTGCGCCCCAAGTCCACAATCCTTCGGGCTTGCTTTTGTATTCGGGCTTGTAGTCCGCCATCTGCGGCGAGATGTAATGGTCGAACCCATTCTTTTTCTGGAAGTCGAGGATCATCCCCATGTCGGAAATCTGGATCAGGTCGACCGTATAAGTGCTGGCCTGACGCTCGGCGGTGAGCTTGGCGTAGAGCGCGCCCGCTTGCAGCCGGGTGTAGTTAGTCTTGATCTTGGGAAACAGCTTGGTGAACTCCGCGAGCACTCGCAGCTCGGCGGCCTCGGGATTGGTAGCATAAACGACGACCTCGCCTTCGGCCTCGGCCTTGGCGACGTCGGCGCAACTCTTGAAACCCTGCACCTCTTTTGGCTGCGCACAGGCCCCTTCGTCGGCCGCCATTGCGGGCGCCGCAAGGGCCAGCACCGCCGTCAATGTCAACGCAAACTTCATCTGCTTCCTCCGCCTGATCTCGACCGCGCCGCCTCGTCAGCCTTCGAGCAGGACGCAATGCTCGGGCGCAAAGGACAGCGTTACTGCGGCGCCTTCATCGAACGGCTCGGTCGGGGGGCGGCGCACGGTCAGCGCACCGACTGGCGAATCGACGATGTACTGAATGAAATCGCCGTGAAACAAACGCTGCCGGATCGTGCCGACGATGCTGTTCGCGCGCCCGTTCGGCGCATCCAAGGCGATGTCGATATAAGCGGTGCGCACGGCCACCCGGTCCTCGGCGCCTGACGGTGGGTGGACGGCCCAAGCCTGCAATGTCGGCCCCCCCTCGGCGGCGAACGTGACCCGGCCGGGGTCGCCCGCATCATCCTGCACCCGCCCGGCGATCAGGTTCGCCGAGCCGACAAAGTCGGCGACAAACCGCGTCTTCGGCCGGTTGTAGATGTCTTCCGGCGTGCCGATCTGCTCGATGCCGCCGATATTCATCACGACAACCCGGTCGGAAATCGCGAGCGCCTCCTCCTGGTCGTGCGTGACATAGACTGAGGTGACCCCGAGCCGGCGCTGCAGGTCGCGCAGCTCGACCCGCATCTCGGCCCGCAGCTTCGCATCGAGGTTGGAGAGCGGCTCGTCGAACAGCAGCACGCGCGGCGAGAATGCGATGGCGCGCGCGAGCGCCACGCGCTGCTGTTGCCCGCCCGACAGCAGCGCCGCCGAGCGCCGCGCGAAATCGCGCATCTGGACGAGATCGAGCGCGCGCTCGACCTCGCGCGCGATCTCCTCGCGGGGCAGGCTGCGGACGCGCAGTCCGTAGGCGACGTTGTCGAAGACGCTCATATGCGGCCAGACCGCGTAGGACTGAAACACCATCGACACGCCGCGTTTCTCGGCCGCTACGTTGCGCCGTTCGGCCGCCGAATAGACTGTCGCGCCGTCGATGCGGATCAAGCCGCCGGACGGCTCCTCGAGCCCGGCGATCGCACGCAATGTCGTGGTCTTGCCGCAGCCCGAGGGGCCGAGCAATGTCACATGCTCCCCCTGCCTGACCGTCAGGCTGACGCCGTCCACCGCGACGACATCGCCGTAGCGCACGACGAGGTTGCTGATCTCGATGCGCGCCTCGCTCACAGCGGCTCTCCGGAAAACCGGCGGGTGGCGCGGAACATGACGACAAGCGCGATGAAGACGGCCGCGGTCTGGAGCAGCGCCAGCGCCGCCGACAACTCGCTCGACGACGACAGCCACGAACTGACGATCGAGGGCGCGATGACCTTGGCTTTCGGGCCGACGAGAAAGATCGAAACGCCGAGCTCGCGCACGCTGGCGATAAACACCAACAGCCAGGCGGCGATGATGCCCGGCCGCAGCAGCGGCATCGTCACGGTACGCAGCTGATAGAACCACGACGCGCCGCATACCCGGGCGCATTCCTCGAGGCTCTTGTCGATCTGAAGTACCACGCCGGCCAGCGTGCGCACCCCGAGCGGCAGCAGCACCGTGAAATAGGCGAGCGCGAGGAGCCACAGCGTGCCGTAAATGGGAATGGGGATATTGAGCCATGCCCACAGCAGCGCCAGTCCGAACACCATGCGCGGCACCGCCTGCGGGAACATCACGACATATTCGACAACAACGTGCCCCGGTGCCCGCGAGCGATAGATGATCCACACCAGCACCGTCATCACCGCGACGCCGATGCTGGCGACTCCGACCCCGAGGATCAGGCTGTTCGTCAGCGCCGCGCGCACGGCGCCAAAACCGAGCGCCGCCTCGTAATTGGCGAAGGTAAATTCGCTCTGCGCCAGGATGACCGTGGCGAAGCGTTGAAATGAGGTCAGCAGCAGCGCCGCCAGCGGCAACACCACGGCTACCACGACATAAAGGGCGCAGGCGCCGAACAGCACCCAGGCGAGCCGTCCCATCGCCATCGTGCGCGGCCGGAACGCCTTGCCGGTAATCGTCGCGAAGTTGCCGCCGCGGACGACGGCGCGATAAAGGCTGAGCGTTGCGAACATCACCGCGAACAGCGCGATGCCGAGCGCCGAGGCGCGCGGGTAATCGGGCGGGAACGACTGCACCGCCTGCCAAATCGCGGTCGTGACCACAACGTAGCGCGCCGGCAGACCGAGCACAAAGGCCGCGGCAAACGATCCCAGCATCTCGGCGAAAACGAAAATCGTCGCACCCAATACCCCGGGCATCACCAGCGGCAACGTGACGGTCAGCATGGTGCGCCACTTGCCGGCGCCCATCACCCGCGCGCTTTCTTCGAGCGCCGGGTCCATCGATTTCATCGCCGCCGAGATCATCACAAAGGCGACCGTGCCCTCGAACAGCGCCATCACCCAGGCGATGCCAAACGGCGAATAGACGTTGACGAGGTCTCCTGCCCCGCCGACCCCGTGCCACAGCTGGTTGGCGAACCCGGTCCGCGGCGCGGCGATGATCGACCATGCCAGCGCCCCGACCAGCGGCGTCATGTAGTACGGCAGCTGCATCAGCCGTTCGAGTTGCGGCCGGCCTGGCAGCTTGGTACGCGTCAGCGTCCATGCCGCGAGGAAGCCGATCGCCACCGCCATCAGCGTTGCCAGACAAGCGACAAAAGCCGTGTTGGCCAGCACGTGCCAGTCGTCGATCAGGTCGGCGTAATTGCCGAGCCCGATTTCCGCCGGCGGAAAGCTATCTTCGCCGCTGACATTGAACGACTCTGCCACCAGGTAGACCAGCGGATAGACGACGAGCCCGCCGCAGAACATCAGGATCGCGGCCGTCGTAACGCTTTGGCCGGACGGCATCCACCAGCGCTCCGGCACGGGTGCGGCCACCGGCCGGCTACGAACAATGTCGGTCACGCCGTCCCTATGTCATGCGCCCCGACGCGTGCCCGGGCCTCCTACGGCCGCGAATTTGGCATAGAAAGCGCTGTCTCGGTACCCGGCACGTATCGGCCAAGCGCTTCGCGGAGGGCCCCGTCGCGGATCCTGGGCAAGCCGCTCAGGCACTTCCGGCGCATTAGGGCTTCGTTAATAGAGGGGGCGAACTGTACTGGCTCATCCTCGGAGCGCAGCCCATGGACGACGGCGCCGGCGACGGCATCTTGATCATCGAAGACGAGCCGCTGATCAGCAGCTACGTTTCGCATGTCTTGAGCGCTTTTTCGTTTCGCATCGCCGGGTGCACCTCGACAGGCAGCGAAGCGCTGGCGCTCGCCGCCGAGCTTACTCCACGCCTGGCGGTCGTCGACATTCAAATTGCCGGTCGGATGGATGGGATCGAGGTTGCGCAGGCACTGCGCGATCGATACGGCATCCCGTCGATTTTTCTCTCCGGCGTCAAGGACGGAGACACCATTCGGCGCGCCCGTGCCATCTCCGCGATCGACATTCTGCGCAAGCCGTTTCTGCCGAGCGAGCTGCTCGAAGCGATCGAGCGGGCGGTGCCATCGACCGCGTCGTCGCGCCCCGCAATCCCGGTCGCCGAAGAGCGCCCAATCGAGCCGCCGTCCGGTGCGGTCCTAGGGGTTGTTTGACGGCCCTTCTTCGAGTTTGACGAGCGGAGCCTCGGCCGACGTCGCGTCCGGTATGTATCGCGGCAGGTAGAGCGAGACGGTGGTGCCGCGGCCGGGAGCGCTCTCGATCATGCAATTGCCGGCCGACCGGGTGGCAAAGCCGGCGACCTGCGACAGGCCAAGGCCTGTGCCCTTGCCCTCTTCCTTGGTGGTAAAGAACGGCTCGAACGCCTTGTCGCGCACCTCCGCCGGCATGCCGCAGCCATTGTCGGTAACCGCAATCTCGATGTAGTCGCCCGCCATCACCCCCCAGTCACGCACCGGCTCGCCTTCGGTCAGCGACAGCGCCGCGACCTTGATGACGAGGCGGCCGCGTCCGGCCATGGCATCGCGCGCGTTGAGCGCCAGGTTGAGCAGCGCGTTTTCGAGTTGGTTCCGGTCGACGTAGGCGAGCCACCGCTCCGCCGAGGGGACGATCTCGCATTCGATCTGGCGACCGAGCGAGCGGCCGAGGATATCGGCCATCCCCTCGATCGTCGCGTTGACATCGGTGGGCTGTGGGTTGAGCGGCTCGTCCCGCGAGAACGACAGCAGGCGCCGCGTCAACTGCGACGCCCGCTCGCAGCCGCTCATCGCCGCGTTGAGGAATTCCTCACCGTTGCCCTCGCGCGCCAGCCGCAGCTTGAGCATTGCGATATTGCCGACGAAGACTGTCAGCAAATTGTTGAAATCGTGCGCGATGCCGGCGCTGAGTTGGCCCAGCGCCTCCATCTTCTGCGCCTGGTGCAGCTGGCGCTCAACCGCCGCGCGCTCGGCGCTGGCGTCTCTGGCGCGGGCGAGCGCCGCCTGCTCCTGACGCGTCCGCTGCAGCGCGACGAGGCAGAGCAGCACGAGTGCCAGCGTCGCGGACCCGCCAATCGCCGCGTAGCCGCTCATCGACGCCACCCATTCGTGCCAAATCGAGTGCCAGCTTCGCGTGATCGCGACATAGACCGGGTAATGGGCGACGCGCTCATAGGCGATGAGACGGCCGCCGCTCGCCGCCGTAATGATGCCTTCGGTTGAGCGGCCCGCAATTGCCGCGGCCAGCGGATCGTCTCGTCCGGTAGGCAGCGGCTCGTCCGTTGCCGCCGGATAGCGCGCGAGCAGCGCGCCGTCGTCCCGGAACACCGCTGCCGTATCGTCGCCCGGGTTTTGCAGCAGCGAGCGGTAGAACGAGCCGAAATAGGCGCCGGTCACCGCCGCGATCGAAATGCCGCGGAACTCGCCGTTCGGCCCTTCGCGCCGCCGCGCCACGGTAAAGTACGGCCGATAGGCGTCACTCTCCAGGCTGCGCGCGCGCAGGGCCCAGACGAACAGGTTGTCGGTCGAATTTTTTAGCGCACGGAAATCGTCGCGCTGCGACTGGTCGAGTGCCCGGTTGACCGGGAAGACCCGCGCGCTGACCAATTCGTGCCCGGCCGCATCGATGGCCCAGGCCGCGGCGATCTGCGGTTGATCGGCGATCTGCCGCGCCAGCCGGTCGTGCAGCTCGCGTTCCCGGCTGCGGATTTCGTCATCGCTGAGGCCTGCCAGCAGATCCTCGATGCGGGCGACCGCAAGCTGGTGCGTGTCGAGCACCTTGAGCGTGTTCTCCTCGGCGACCGTCGCCGCCTCGCTCAGCGCGCTCTTCGCCCGCGCGACATCGGCGCGGTAAGACAGATACCCCCCGGCCAGGGCGACGATCAGCGGCACGACAATGATGCTGACCAGCAGCAGCCGGAGCATGCGGATTGCGCGCGGCGCCAGATCGCGTTCGGTCGGCGCGAGCGGCGTGTCAGTATCCGGGTCTTGCGGCGCCACCATAGACGGCGTACCCGATCGGCGTATCGCGTGCGAAGGAGTGCCCCGCGGCGGTAACGGCGGATTCATCGACATGCCCCAAGCTCGACCATAGCGGCACTGGCAGAAGATTTTGTTAAGCCGCCGGTCGGCATCGAGCGGGCAAATCTAACGGGAGCGGCAGGATGCATAAGGGGCTGCGCGCGGGGT
>JAFAWI010000071.1 GCA_019241915.1 Alphaproteobacteria bacterium | reverse complement strand
CCGAAGCCACCAGCAGGATTTCCTCGACGGTCTCGATCTGCCGGTAGACCGGGAGCTTGATCCGCCGGTCGTGGCGTTCGGTGCTCGGCGACAGGATTTCGACGATCAGGAACGGATCGCGAATGGCCTGACGTCCGGCCTCGTTTGACGCACAGGTCGCCGCGATGTCGGCCTCGAAATAGGTATCGGCGCGGTCGGCTCGGATTACGCCCGCTTCGGTCTGCGCATTGCAGGGCCGGCGGGCGACGAGTGCCGCGTCGATCCGCGACCCCAGCCGCATCGACAAAATTCTGTGAGCTTCCGCGGGCGGCGCCATCGCCACCGGAAAGCCCGCGATCAATTCGTAGTGCCGCTCGGTGCCGTCGTCCCAGCGGAGAAACTCGTCCAGAACCATCGGCTCTAGCGCGACCTCAGCCATCGGCGCATGTTATCAACGAACCCTTAGGGTGCCAAATCGGTCCCGCTAGGTGTTCTGCGCGGCACCGTTGCCGAGCGGCAATTTGATTCCGTCGTCGTGCAGATGACATGCGGCCAAGTGATCCGCCGCTACCTCGCGCAATTGCGGCGCTTCCTCGCGGCAGCGCGCCGTGGCGTAGAGGCAGCGCGTGTGGAAATGGCAGCCCTTCGGCGGGTTGATCGGGCTCGGCACGTCGCCTTTCAGGATCACCCGCTTACGATTTCGCGCCGAATATTTCGGGATGGGCACCGCCGACAGCAGCGCCTCGGTATACGGGTGCAGCGGCGTCTCGAACAGCGTCGTCTTGTCGGTAAGCTCGACGATGCGGCCGAGATACATTACCGCGACCCGATGCGAGAGGTGTTCGACCACGGCCAGATCGTGCGCCACAAACAGGTAGGACAACTTGAACTCGTCCTGCAGATCCATCAGCAGGTTGATGATCTGCGCCTGGATCGACACGTCGAGCGCCGAGACCGGCTCGTCGCCGACGACAAGTTCCGGGCTGAGGGCGAGCGCCCGGGCGATGCCGATGCGCTGCCGTTGTCCGCCGGAGAATTCGTGCGGGTAGTGGTCCATCAGCTCGGGGCGTAGCCCGACCCGCTCGAACAGGGCTGCGACACGCTCGCGGCGCTCGCCGCCGGTCGCCGCCTGGTGGATCGCGAGAGGTTCGCCGACAATTTCCCCAGCCGACATGCGCGGATTGAGCGAGGCGTAGGGGTCTTGGTAGATCATCTGCATCTGCCGGCGATACGGCAGCATTTGCTGCGCATCGTGGGCGGTGATGTCCTCACCGCGCACGGTGATGGTGCCCGCGGTGGGATCGAGCAGCTTTAACACCGTGCGGCCGACTGTTGACTTGCCGCAGCCGCTTTCTCCGACAAGGCCAAGCGTCTCGCCGGGATCGATATGAAACGACACCCCGTCGACGGCATGAACCGTACCCGCCGGCCGCGCGAAAATACCCTTCACGATCGGGAAATGCTTTTTGAGATCGCGGACCTCGATCAGCGGCTGCGCAGCCGCTGGAGCGCGCACGCCGTTGCCGGAGGTGGCAGCGGGCGCCATCACGCGGCCCCCGCGAGCAGCTTGTCGGCGTGCCAGCAGGCGATGGCATGTCCCGGCTGATGCGGCACCAGCGGCGGGTAGGCGGTGCGGCACTGGTCGGTAGCAAATTCGCAGCGCGGCGCAAAGGTGCAGCCTTCGGGCAGCTTGTTCAGCGGCGGCACCATGCCCTTGATCTCATTCAGCCGGTTGCGGTGTGCATCGAGCCGCGCAGCGACGTCGAGCTTCGGAATCGAGCCGAGCAGACCGCGGGTGTATGGATGACCCGGCTGTTCAAACAATCTCTTGGCGCTTGCCTCCTCGACTTTGCGGCCGGCGTACATGACGGCGACCCGGTCGGCGTTCTCGGCAACAACCCCCATGTCGTGCGTGATGAGCACGATCGCCGTCCCCAGGGTCTGCTGCAGCTCGCGCATCAATTCCAGAATCTGCGCCTGGATCGTGACGTCGAGTGCGGTGGTGGGTTCATCGGCAATCAGCACCTTCGGGTTGCACGACAGCGCCATCGCGATCATCACGCGCTGGCGCATCCCGCCCGACAGCTGGTGCGGATAGGCATGTACGCGCCGTTCCGGCTCCGGAATGGCCACGCGGCGCAGCATCTCGACTGCTTTGGCCATCGCCGCCTGCGCCGGCACCCTTTGGTGCAGCGCGATCGTCTCGGCGATCTGCCGGCCCACGGTCATCAACGGGTTGAGCGACGTCATCGGCTCCTGAAAGATCATCGAGATGTCGTTGCCGCGGATTTCCTCCATCTCGGCTTCGCTCATTTCCAGCAGATTGCTGCCGTCCAAGCGCACGGTACCCGCGACGATGCGTCCCGGCGGGTTGGCAACCAGCCGGAGCACCGAGAGCGCGGTGACACTCTTGCCGCAGCCGCTCTCGCCGACGATGCCAAGGGTTTCACCGGCTTGAATGGCGTATGACACGCCGTCAACCGCGCGGATAACGCCCGCTTCGGTGAAGAAATGTGTATGCAGATCGACGATCTCGAGAACCGGCCTGTCTAGCGTACCGCCCGGTTCGTCTGCCGTTTTCTCAGACGAAACGTCCCGTTGCAAAAAGTGGCTCCGTCGATTTTGCCATGTTATTTGTTGCCCCGCCGCTCGGGCCGCGCCGGGATTAGTACATAGCCCGGTCGGATCGGCAAAGGGTTTAGGCGGGGAAGGGGACGTCGATGAGCGGGGCCAAGTCGGCGCGGACGTGCTGGAACCGGCGCGATTTTATCAAGGGCGGCGCAGCGCTGGCGGCGGCGGCTTATGGACTGCGGCCGGATTGGGCGCAGGCCGACGTGCCGCTCCAGTTCGACGGGTCGAAGTTCAAGCTGGCTGCGCCCGAGGCCAACCCCAAACCGGGCGGGGTGCTGCGCTACGGCATCACCATGCGGCCACCGCATTTTGACGTGCATCAATCGGGCACGATCAACAATTTGGCCTCGCAAGCGGTACAGTTCGACAATCTGGTGCGCCGCGACCCGCGCGATAGCGGCAAGACGATCATCCCGGACCTAGCCCATAGCTGGGACATCTCCACGGATGGCACGACCTATACGTTCATGCTCCGCAAGGGCGTGCAGTTTCACGACGGGGCCGAACTGACCTCCGACGATGTGAAGGCGACCTTCGACCGCATCTCCAAGCCACCGCAAGGGGTCAGCATCCCGCGCAGCGTGCTGTTTCGCGCGGTCAGCGAGATCACCGCCCCCGACAAGTACACGGTGCAGTTCAAGTTGAGCGAGGCGCGGCCGCCGAATTTCGTCATGTCGGCGATCGCCAGCGGCTGGAACGTCATCGTTCGCAAGAAGACGCTGGAAGATAACAACTACAACTTGCGCAAAGTCGAGATCTATCCTGGCACCGGTCCGTTCAAAAGCAAGCGACGCGTCGAGAACGAAGTCTGGGAGATGGAGAAGAACAAGGACTATTGGAACGCGCCGCTGCCCTATCTTGACGGCATCGCGTTCTATCATGCGTTGCCGTTCTCAACCGAGCTCGGCTCCTCAATTCTCTCCGGACGGACCGACTACATTCGTATTACCGACCCAGTCACCGCGCGCAAGGCGGCCGAGACGCCGGGTTTGAAGACGGCGCAATTCAATCAGAGCGTCATCCAGGGTGTCTGGCTGAACCACAAGAAATCGCCGCTCAACGACCCCAAAGTGCGGCGCGCGCTGCACCTCGCCTTTGACCGGCCGGCGCTGATCGACGTCGTCAAGGATGTGACGCCGATGCAGGTGGGCGGGTTCATTTACCCGTTCTCGGAGTTCGCAACGCCCAAGGAGGAACTGTTCAAACGGATCGGCTACCAATCGGACATCGGGCCGGCGCTGAAGGAGGCTAAGGCGCTGATGGCCGCTGCAGGACATGCCGATGGCCTCAAGGAGCCGCTAGACTTCCTGGTCCGCGACGTCGCCAGTTTCAAGCTGTGGGCACAGGCCATTCAGGCGATGCTGCAGGAAGGACTGGGGGTCAATTGCAACCTTCGCACGGTGGTCGAGTCGGTATGGTTCGACGATACCGCCAGTGGACATTTCGATCTGGCGATCGGTGCGATCGTGTCGACCCTGCTCGACCCCTCGGACTACTTCAACGCGTGGTACCGCACCGGTGGCCCGCAGAATTATTCGTTCTGGGACAACAAAGAGTTCAACGAGCTGCTCGACCAGATCGACCGCGAAGTCGACGCCGCAAAGCGTCTCGCCCTGATACACAAGACCGAAGCGATCATGGAGCAGGAAATCCCGGTGCTGCCGGTGGCGTGGGAGCGTATCAACGACGTCTATCGCGACTACGTCAAAGGCCATAATCCGGCAGATTACTTCGGCATTTACGATGTGGTCCGCGAGGACACATTCTGGCTCGACAAGGCCTGAACCTCGGCTTGCCTCGCCGGCGGCCCGACAACGCCGGCAAGCCGGAGCGACGATCCGCCCCGGATCAGTCGTTCTCGACCCGGTAGCGCAGCCAAACGGCGCCGCCGCCGAGTATCTCGCTGCTCT
>JAFAWI010000629.1 GCA_019241915.1 Alphaproteobacteria bacterium | reverse complement strand
GTTCCGCCCGAACGACGCGAGTACTCTTGATGTCGTCGTTCGCGATCAAACCAGTGGCAAACCGGTCGGCGGTCTTCTCGGGCATACCTCGTTCGGGCTGTTCTTTCTCGACCTGTTCTACCTCCCCGAGGAATTGCGCAGCGCCGGTCTCGGCAGCCGGATCGTCGCTGTCGCCGAGACCGAGGCGCGCCGCCGCGGCTGCAGCGCGGTTTTCGTCTACACCATAACGTTTCAGGCGCCGAGCTTTTACGGGCGGCACGGCTACCGCCGCTTTGGCGAGATCGCCTGCCCACCCGACGGCGCCACCCGGATCTTCCTGATCAAGCCGCTGCTTTAAGCCCTACGAGACCGGCTCCAGGCACGGGCGATAGACCTCTTGCGGGGTGGCGTACACGCCGCACAAGAGACCATTGTCGATATGCATCCCGCTGTAGCGCGTGCAGTCGAAGGACCGCCCGTCTGCCAAGGTTTTGCAGGTGCGCGGCCGGTCGTAGAAGTAGTTGTCCACGCTCGACGCTTGCAGGCTCCGGTTGGCCTGGCGCAGCACCGTCCCGGAGACGCGTACCGCGACCGCGCCCGGCATCACCCGGTCGATCGTAAAATCGACCTCCGTCGTGCCGATCTGCCCGCGCCAGTGGCCGGGGTGCAGCGCCTCGCGCACCCCGAACGGCCGCCGCGGCGCGGGGTAACGTGACGACTCTTCGTCTGTACAGGAGACAAGAAAGAGTGCGGCGACGGCGGCGGCCATCGCGCGATAAATTTTCGCCGGCATCAAACTCTCAATTTGTCGCCGCCGGCACATGCCCGCCGATGACGGCAAAACAATGGCGTCGGCCCGCTAATGCCCGGCGTGGCCGTCCTTTGGCATCTCGGCCAGCTCGAACAGCAGGTTGCCGGTTGCGTTTGGGTCGATAAAGGCGATGCGGCAATTGCCGTGGCCGATGACCGGCTCCTCGTTCAGCAGCGGCGTCCCCTTCGCCTTCAGCTCGGCGAGCGCCGCGTCGATGTCCTCGACCTCGAAGCAGATGTGAAAGAGGCTCTGCCCCTTGTCCTTGAGCCATTTGGTCGCGCCCGAATCCGGCGTCGTGCCCTGCAGCAGCTCGATATAAGTCTCGCCGACCGGCAGCATCGCCAGCCGCGTCGTCGGCCGGTCCTCGGTGTATTCGAGACCGATGCCGAACTTGTCGGCGAGCAGCGCCGCCATCTGTTCGAGGTTCTCGACCGCCACCGCGATATGCTCGATGCGCTTGATCTTCATTCCATCCCCTCGCTCAGCTTGCCGGCGTCTCGACCAGAACATTGACCCCGCGCGCCGCTTCGACGATCTCGCGCCAGGTCTCGCCGTCGACCGAAACGCCTTCCGCGATGCGCTTCTCGCGCATGATCCGCTCCGGGTCGCCGGGGATCAGCACCGGCTCGTCGGCCTTGCGCTGCGGCGAGGCGGTCACGTAGTCGGTCATCGCCTTGATCTCGTCGACGAGCCACGCGCGGTCGGTGATCCGCCCCGGATCGATCACGATCAGCAGCATGCCATTGGTCACCGACTCGTTGTCGATCCGCTCGGGCCGCATCGTACCGCTGCCGGTGACCGCACCCGCCAGTATCTCGCAGATGAAGGCCAGTGCGTATCCCTTGTGTTCGGCAAACGTCAGCAGCGCGCCGCGCGGCCGCTTGTACATGACGTTGGGGTCGTCGGTGGGCTGGCCGTCTGGGCCGAGCAGAGTCTCGGCGGCGATCTTTTCGCCCTTGTTGCGCGCGACCCGCACCTTGCCCATCGCGATGCGGCTGGTCGCCATGTCGGCGACGATCGGCCGGTCGGGGCTGGGGCCGGGCAGCGCCACCGTCACCGGGTTGGTGCCGAACCGCGCGTCGCCGCCGCGCCACGGCGCCACCGCCGGACGCTGGTCGGTGATGTTGACAAACGAGATCGACAGCAGACCCGCGGCCGCGCACATCTCGCCATAGGTGCCGACCCGGCCGATGTGGTGCGCATTGCGCAACGCCACCACCGCGACGCCGTTTTCCTTGGCGCGGGCGATGCCGAGCAGGGTCGCCTCGCGCGCCACGATCTGGCCGTAGCCGCGCGCCCCGTCGTAGACGATAAACGCGCCGCTGTCGCTGACCACGCGGCCCTTCTCGTTGGCCGCGGCCTTGCCCCCCGCGAGGTTGCGCAGGTACGAGGGGATCATGCCGACGCCGTGGCTGTCGTGGCCCTTGAGGTTGGCCTCGACCAGGTGGTCGGCGACGATCGCCGCCTCGTCCTCGCTGCTCCCGGCGGCGACGAAGATGCGCCGCCCAATATGGCGCAGTTGATGGTGATCGATCAGCGGCATGCGCAAAACCCCTGAAGTTTGCCGAAGGCGGGACTTGCGGAGGAGCGGCCGCCCGCAAGGCCATGGCCTTTAGTCCTTGTAGCCTGGGTCGAGGCGTTCGGCGAGGCGGAGGCAGGCGGCCCAGTCCTTGGCGCCGGTCAAAAAATTGCCGCCGGCGAGAAACTGGCTGTGGCCGTATTCGACGGCTTGCGGGTTGGGGATCGTGTAGTTGCTTTCGCCTGCCGCGAGCGCGGCGACCTGGCCCTGGCAGGCCATTTCCAGGAAATGGTGGCCGACGACGCACTCGGCGACACCGCCGCCGCAGACCAGAACGCCGTGGTTGCGCAGGATCATGAACCGCCCGCCGTCAAGGTCGCGCAACAGTTTAGGGGTCATCTCATCGTCGAATTCAAAGCCTTCGAACGCGTGATACTTGATCTCGCCGTGAAAGCGGATCGCATGCTGGTTGATCGGCAGCAGGCCGAATTTGTGCGCGGCGACGCCCATGCCGGCAACGGTGTGGGTGTGCAGTGTGGCGTTGAGGTCGGCGCGGGCCTTCAAGAGGCCGGCGTGGATGATCAGCGCGCCGCCCTTGATGCGGTCGACATCGGTGTCGGTGACGACGTTGCCGTCGAAGTCGACCTTGAGCAGCGACGATGCAGTCACCTCGCCAAACATCCAGTCGGTGCGCTTGATCAGCATGCGGTCGGGCTCGCCTGGAACGCGCAGACCGAAATGGTTGTAGGTCAGGTCGTTGACGCCGTAATGCGCGAGCACGCGGTGGCCGGCAGCCAATTCGACGCGCGCCGCCCATTCTTCGGTGCTGACCTGGTCGCGGATCGATTTCGTCGCGGAAACGAGCTGAACGGCCATCGATATCCTCCTCGGGGCTGGAAGACGCCGCGCGGCGCCATGGGCGTAAGATGCCAGTGGCGTCTCGCCGCGAGGTCGGCGGCCTCGGCATGGCTGCCTCCAGCCTCGGCGCTCGACTTGGGCGACAACCCCGTGTGATATTATCGACAAACGCAGCGAGTTTTGAAACGGGAGGTTCAAGATGCCAGCGCATGAAACCTTCGCCGCCGGCGGTCTCGGCTTTGTCGTCCGGCACGAGCTGTGGGACGAGAACATCCAGGACCATGCCGATCAGGGGGTCGTGATCCTGGTCAGGGCACAGGTCGGCGGCAAGGATACGACGTTGCTGCGCTTCAACTGCTTTGACGTCGAGAAGAGCTACGATTACGGGCCCGAGAACGACTCTCTCTCGGTGGCCGGACCCGAGATGCTGGGCGGCGCGCTGCTGACCAACCATTACCAAATGGACCCGATCGCCTGCGGCAACCCGATCGGGTGGACGATCAAGACGCTCGGGTCGAAGCTCGACCGCATGCTCGACCGTGCCGGCTATCCGGCAATCGCCAAGACGGTCGACTACGACGCAGTGCGTCAGGTGCTGCCCGAGGTCGAGGCCTGCGCGCGCGAGACTTATGCGACCAAGCGCAACACGGTGAAGCATAACCGCGGAACCGACATCTTCGAGTGCGGCAACATCCGCTTTGGGCTCGAGATGCGGCGGCTGCCGATGGGCGACGGCGGCCTCGCGATCCACGTGCTGGCCGACATCGGCGGCACGCCGGGCAAGAAGTACACCGAAGAGACCGAGCTGTTGGCGTTCGACCATTTCTGGAACGGCGCCCACTATCATTACGGCCCGCGCAACAAAAACCACCGCATCTACTGGGACCGCACCCTGGTCGAGAACCCGCTGGCCTGGACGCTCGAACAGTTCGAGAGCGGCAAGCTGCCGGCGATGATCACCCGCGCCGGCTATCCCGGCGTCGCCGCCGACCTCGACACCGGCAAGATCGCCGAGGTGCTGCCGGCGATGAAGAAACGGGCCCTGGAGATGTGGGAAGAAGGCGAACGGCTGACCGGCCATCCCGGCCTGCCGCTGGAGGCGACGCCGAACCTCGCCGCCGCGGAGTAAACCGGTAGCCAGGGCCGCGTGCGGCGGGGCTCCTCGGCAAAGGCTCGCTCAGCTTCATCAAAATTGCCAAATCCGACGGTGGTCGGCAGCGAGGGCGGCCGGCCTTAAGCCGAGGCGGCGATGCGAGCGGACGCTGGGCCAACCCCCACGACCCGCGTTGTACCGAATGTTAAAGATGGCGGCGCTACGATCGGCGGCATGACCGTCGCCGTCGATCCCGCCGGGGCACGCCTGCTTGTGCAGCCCGGGCGCACCGCATTTCCCGACATGGCCGCCTATATTGCCGAGCGGTTCAGTTTCGAGCTGTTGCAGCTCAGCGACTACGAGATTCATCGCGCGCACAGCAAATGGGCGCATCTGCGGGGCTTGATGCGACAGTCCCTCGACCTGGTGCGCGCGCTCGGGCGGTTGCGGCAGTGCCGTGTGGTCATCGCGATTGGGCCGATTTCGTACTTGGTCAAGCTGCTCCGCCGGCTGCACCTCGTGCGGTACGAGACCTCGTTCTGCCTCGGCTGGCATGTCCGCTCGCCGCGCTGGTTTCCACTGTTTCGCGCGCTTGGCCGGCTCGACGGCGGCGGCGACCGCTACATCGTGTTCAGCGAGTGGGAGATCGGCCTCTATCAGGCGCGGCTCGGCATCGACCCGGCGCGGATGGATTTCCTGCCCTACGGCGATTGGGCGCCGCCCGGCGCACCGGCCGCACCAGACCCGCGCGAGCCGGCGGCACCCGAAAGCGGCAGCTATTATTTCGCCGGCGGGTACAGCAACCGCGACTACCCGGCGCTGATCGCCGCGTTTCGCACGCTCCCCCAGCGTCTAGTGATCGTCTGCTCGGCGCACAACACCGAGCTCGACGACATCGACGTTCCGCCAAACGTGACCATCTTGCGCGACCTGCCGGGCGAGGCGTTCGATCTCTACGTGCGCGGCGCCAAGGCCTGCGTCGTTCCGCTCAAGCACGACACCGGCGCATCGGGACAAAGTGTCATGCTGCGGCTGATGCGCAACCGCAAGGCGATCGTCGCCAGCGATTTCGGCGGCGTGCGCGGCTATGTCGTCGATGGCGAGTCGGGACTGCTGGTCAAGGACTTCGGCCGCGACCTGCCAGCCATCGTCGCGCGTCTCGAACGTGAGCCGGACACCGCCGCAGCGCTTGGCGAGGCTGCTTACGAGCGCTACCGCCGCCATTTCTCGGTCGAGGCCGGGCGCGCCGCGCTCGACCGCATCCTCGCGCCGGCGATGACGCCATGAGCCTTTCCGCGCTAGCGGCAGGCGGAAGCGATCTTGCGCGCGGCAGCCGAGCGCGGCAGCGCGAAATCGTCGACAAAGACGACGAGTTCGCTGCCGGTCTGGCGATCCTTGACCGTGGCGCGGCCGGCCTTGTTCAAATCGCCGCTCAGCGTGTCGCCGACATAGACGAGACCGCCGGCGAGCCGCTCCAGCACGGCATAGCCTTGCGCCGTATTGACGAAGATCTTGTTGCCGCAGCCGGGCGCCCGCTCGACTTGGCCGCTCGCCTGGTTGGCTGCGTTTGCGCCACGGCAGGCAGTGACGATGCGCTGGTCGACCTCGGATTTGGTGAGGCCGCGTTCGTCGACCGTCGCCGAAAACCGCCGCCCGGTGTGGGGCACAAAGAACGTGCCGAAGCCGATGTGCTCGAGATCGCCGAGCAGCCGCTCGCCGTCGGCGGCAACGTTGTGCTCGCTTGCACGCAATACCGAATAGGCTCTCTCGGACGCGACAAACAGCTTGTCGCCGCAGCCGGAGGCGCGCAGCACCGTGCCGTCGGCCAGCGCCGGCGGCGCCAGGGCGAGCAGCGCCAAAAGGGCCGAACATGCCGTCCATAGCATCGCCCGGCTACCCTCTCACCGGTCTCGGCACGGTGCAATCTCGCTCGACTCGCGGTCCGGCAGCGACGGCTGCCGGCTTCGCAGAAACCGTGATTGTTTTTATCCTGCTGGTGCTGTTCGCCGGCGTGATATGGCCGCCCGATTCGTATTTTGCGGCGCCGCTGCCGCCGCGCCAGGGCGTCTCCAACATTTACGATTTTTGCGAATTCCTCGTGCTGCTCGGGTTTCTCGCCGTCGGTTTCTATGTCCGGCGGCGGCAACTGCCCGCGCTGGCCGTCTGGGGCTGGCCGGTGCTGCTGCTGGCGTCGGTTGCTTTCGCCAGCGCATTCTGGGCGGACGACCCGGCCATCGTGCTGCGCCGCGCCGGCACCGCGACGCTGTCGAGCCTGTTCGGGTTCTACCTGGTCGCGCGCGGCGACCTCGCGGCGCTGACGGCGCTGTTGGTCAAGGTCTACGCACTCGCCGCGGCCGCATCGATTGTGTTGGCGCTGGCGGTGCCGCGATGGGGCACGATGATGGGTGAGGCCTATACCCACGCCTGGCGCGGCGTCTACGCCGACAAGAACGACCTCGGCATGGCGTGCGCCGAGGCGCTGATCGTCGCGGTCTATGCGCTGCGCCGCGGCTACGGCGCCCGCTGGGTTGCCGCGTTCGCCCTCGTCGCGAGTGTGGCGCTCGTCGCGGCATCGCAGTCGAAGACGCCGATCGTCGTTACGGGCGCAGCGCTTTATGCCGCGCTGCTCGCCGCGGCGCTGCGGCGGCGCAGCGCCGCGGGAATTGCCGCCGCGTTTGTCCTGTTTGTCGCCGGGCTTGCGGTTGCCGGCGCGCTCGCTGTCGGCTGGCAAGATGCGCTGGCCGCATTGGGGCGCGACGCGACCCTCACCAACCGCACCCGCATCTGGCGGCTGGTGCTCGAGGAGATCGCCCGGCACCCATGGCTCGGCTACGGTTACGAAGCGTTCTGGCGCGACGCCAATGGTTCGGCGCGGCTGATCTGGGACCTCGTCGGCTTCCACACACCGCACGCGCATAACGGCTGGCTGGAGATCTGGCTGGGGCTCGGCGTTGTCGGCCTCGCCGCCGCGACGATGGTCTGGCTCGTTGCCGGCTACCGGGTGCTGCGGGTCGCCACAGCGCCCGAGGCGGGGCACGTGGCCTTCTGCGCCGCGATCTTCGCCGGCACGTTTATCGAGAACCTGACCGAGTTCGAGTTCTTCCGGCCCGGCCGGCTGATGTGGGCGCTGTTTGTCGCGGCGCTCGTCTATCTCGGCCGGGAGGTGACGCTTCACCGCGCCGCCGCGGCGCGCCGTATCGCGCCGCGGCCAGGCGCGTTGCGCAGCGCCTCGGCGATCGCGCGGTAGGCGGGCTTCGGTTTGAGGCCGGTGTCGAACGGCAGCGGCCGCGGCCGCTGCCCGTCATCGCGCCGCGCCTCGGGCTCGGTGCCCGACACGATCCAGCTGCTGCGGTCGCTGAGACCCCAGGTCACGATCGTCGTCACCGCGGGATGCGCCAGCGCCGCATCGAGGTAGCGGCGGTAGGCGTCGGCGACAGCGCCGTCACGAGCGGCGATATCCGCCGGCGCGGCCTTATCGACGCAATCGAGCTCGGTGAGCATGATCTCGAGCCCGCGCGCGGCGATCTCGTCGAGGAAACCGCGGAATTCGGCGGCCTCGAACCGCGCCATCTCGCCGACCGAGATGTGGCTCTGCAAACCGACCGCGTCGATCGGCGTGCCGCGTTTGTTGAACCCGTCGAGCAGGGCGAGCAGCACGCGCCGCTTGGCGTGCTGCTCCGTGCCGGCGAATTCGACGCCGAATTCGTTGTAGACGAGCGTTGTGGCGGGGTCACTGTCGCGCGCGACACGGAACGCGATGTCGAGGTAATCCGGCCCGATCTTGTCGAGAAAGACATGCGGCCGCAGCCCATCGGCGCGTCCGCCGCCGACCAGGATCGCCTCGTTGACGACGTCCCACGAATGCATGCGGCCGGCGAAGTGGCGACAGGTCAGCGCGACATGGTCTTCGAGTGCGGCGACCGCGGCGGCGCGGTCGGGCAGCGCCGCGAACCACGCTGGCGCGCGCTCGCCCCACACCAGCGCATGGCCGCGGAACCCCATCCCGTGCGCCTGCGCCCAGGCAAAATCGGCGTCGACCCCGGCCAATTCGTGCAGCGCAGGGGCCGGCTGCAGATGGTCCCAATCCATCCTTGCCGACACCATCAGCCCGGCCTCGCGCGCGGCGAGCGCGGCGTAGTCGGGTTGGGCCCGCAAGTCGTCCATGTCGAGATAGCTGCCGAAGGTGAGGCCGCTCGCAGCGGCCAGGGCGCGCAGAGAGGCGGGCTCCGCAGCCCGGCTTGGGGGACAGGCGGCGATCGCGGCGGCGCCGAGCAGCAGCGAGCGCCGTGAGATTGCCGGGGCTTCAGTCACGGCTGCTCTGGCTGCGGTTGCGGCAGCGCCCGGTTACCGGTGGCGAGGCGCGCGACCGTGGTGCAGACGGCCTCGTCAAACCGCGCCGCCATATCGTCCATGCGCAACCCCTCGCGGGCAGCGCGCGCGCCGTGAGCGAGCCGGGCCTGCCATGGCGGATCGCCCGCAAAGCGGGCGAGCGTCGCCGCGAAGGCGCTCATGTCACCGCCAACGATCAACCCATTGTCGTCGTGTTCGATGTACTCGATCTCGGGGCTGTGCGTGTCGAGCTCGCGGGTAATCACCGGGCGGCCGTGCGCCAGCGCGTGGTTGGCGACGAGACCGACCATGCCCGGCACCACCGCGGCGACCGAAACCTTGAGCGCGCGGGCCACGATGTCGTTGGGAGGGAGCGCGCCGAGGAAATGGATGCCGGGCATGTCGGCCGCCTGCGCGCGCAGTGCCGGCTCGCAATTCCCGCCGCCGACGATCAGTGCTTCGGTCGGCCGGGCCGCCAATCCGCGTTGTTGGATCAGCCGGATCGCCTCGATCAGCTGGTCGACGCGCTTGATCGGCACCAGTCGGCCGATAAACACGAATACGGCCGAATCCGGCCGCAGCCCAAACTCGCGGCGAATGTCTTCGTCCGGGGTGGCGTGCTCGGCCTCGCAGAGGCGCAGCTGCTCGCTCATGTCGATTGTGTTCTGCACAAAAAAAGTGCGTTCGCGCGGGTACCCGCCGGCTATGAGCTGCTCGGCGCCGCTTTCGGTGTAGGCAATAAAGCCGTCGGCGATCCGGGTGAACCCCCTTTTGATCGCCGTGGTGACCGCGAGGAGCGGTTTGTTGGGCACGTCGCTCTCGCGCGAGCCGCGCGGCGGATGATAGCCGAAGCCCCAGTGCAGCACCGCGATCCCGCGCAGCTTGCACAGCAGCGCCAGGATCAGGTTCGAGACGAATTTCGCCTCGCTGGTGATGACGATCGCCGCATAGCCGCCGCCGAGGATCTCGCGGAGCACCGGCTGGTAGATCAGGGTCAGCGGCCCCAGGCGGAACTCGCGGTTCTCGACCCGGCGCTGCGGGAAGGCGAAGGGGCCCGTCAGCTCGGGGATGCCGGCCCAGGACGGCGGCGCGCCGTGGAACACGACGTAGTCGAAGGCGTCGCGCTCGGCCAGCAGCTCGTAGAAGCGGACGCGGTAATGCGGCAGGTAGCCGTGGTTGAGGATCGCGACTTTGCCGCGCTCGGGCTGCATCGGCGGCTCCAGCGTCAAGCGGCGGGCGCGGGCGCCAGTCCGCCGGCCAAAGCGCGGCGGCGGACGCGCGGCAGCCGCGCCATTTCCCACAGAAAGCAGGCCCCGTTGCCGAGCGCGATGCCCCATATCGCCGCCGTATAGCCCTGCCACAAAATGAGGCCGGCAGTCGCGGCGGCCGCGGCGAGCCCGCAAATGGCCTGCGCGACCGCGAGAAAACGAAACTCGCGCGCCGCAACGAGGCCCATGCTGGCGATGTAGCGCAGGACGCTGGCGGCCGATGCCGCCGCCCATGGCAGCAGCAGCGCCCATGTATCGCTGTACTTCCCCGCAAGCAGGTAGTGCTCGATCGGCTGCCAGGCGGCCCACAGCGCCGCGCTGAGCGCGACGGTGCCGCCCGCGCCGGCGGCAAGTGCGGATCCGAGGATGCGGTCGAACTCGGCGACCCGCCGCTGCGCCAGCGCCGCCGACAGGTGCGGCAGCGCCGACTGGCCCCACGCGGTGGTCAGCACCCCGACCGGGCGGAACAGCAGCCCGACCGCGTTGATCGCGCCGAGCGCCGCGACCCCGACCATGCTCGTGGCGATATAGACATAACCGCGGGTCTCGATGTGGTTGGCGAAGACGCCCGCCAGCGACCACGCGACCTCGCCGCCGATGCGGCGATACGCGGTAAACCAGCCGCGGGCGAATAGTCGCCGGTCGTTGCCCCTGTCGCGATGCGACAGGGTACAGAGCTGGCTGACCAGGCAGCCGAGGGTCATCGCGAGAAATGCCGCGGCCAGGGTGGCCAAACGCTGCGGCCACAGCAGCATCGCGCCGAGACAGGCAGCGGTCACCGCGAGGTACGGGCCGTCCACCCGCAGCAGCATCGCCATGTTGCGGCGGCTGAAGGCGATGCTGCGGGCGTATTCGCGACCGAGGCCGGCGGCGACAAAAAGCGGGATCGCCAGCACGGTCAGTGAGTCATGCGCGGCCCATTCGGTGGCCGCGAACAGGTTGACGATCCCGGCGATCAGCGCCGTGGCGGCGACGGTAACGAGATTTACCGTGGCCAGCGACGCTTCGAGCCGCGCGGCCTCGGGCGGCGCCGCGGCGACGGCATGGATGTTGAGCGGGCCAAGAACCAGTGCACCCTGAATGCTCGCCGCGAACAGCGCCATCGTCATCCACAGCGAGACGATGCCGTAATCGGCCGCCGACAGGGTTCGCAGCAGGATAAGATTGAGGGCAAAGCCAAAGACGCTGAGCGCCCCCTGGTCGAGCACCGCGAGGGCATAGCGATAACGCGCGAGCCGCGCTGCCAGCCGCGGGCGCGGCGTCGCAATCGCCTGATCGGACGTCATCAGCGGAGTGTGCCCGAGGATCGCTTAACTAACGGATAAGGCAGCGCTCCTGCCGCAGCGGTGCTACAGCAGCCGGTAGAGGAATTCGGGAATGTAGTTGCGGCGGCCGTTGAACACGGCGCCGAGGAAACGCCCGCCTGCCTGCTCGACGATGGACTTGGCGTGGACAATCGCGGCGGGCCGAGTGCCTTCGGCCCTGATCACCAGAAAGATGCCGTCGGCTTCGTCGGGCAGCAGCGTCGCGTATTCGCCCCTCTCCATTGCCGGACAGTCGATGACGACCAGCTCGAACTGGTTGCGCAACTGCTGGTAGAGACCGCTGAGCGTCGCGGCATCGGGCGGGCCGCTGCCGCGCTCGCCGACGAGACAGGCGACCGACAGTGAAGTTCCGGTCACCTCGCGCCGCAGCTCGCTCTCCTCGAAACCGATCCAGGCGCCGTCGACCAGACCGCGCGCCACGTCGCATTTGAAATGGCGCGCTGTGCTCCGTTCGCCGCGTACAGCGTCGATCAGCAGCGTGCGCCGCCGACCGGTGGTGGCGGCGAGCAGCGCGAACTCGCGCGCAACGCGGGAGGTGCCCTCGCCTGCGGCGGCGGCGACGAAATGCAGCACCGCGCCGCGGGTTTCGAGCAGCGGGCGCACCGCTGCCAGCAGCGGCGTCAGCTCGGCCGCGAGCGGACCCGGCCCGCGCCCCGGCAGCGGCTCGCTCGGCCGCCGGGCCCCAGCTTCGCCGGGCAGCGGCCGTCCGTCCTGTCCGGCCCCCTGCCGCGCGCGCTGCAAGGCATCGTAGATGCTGGTCACCATGGCCTCGTGCGATGCCCTCTTGCCGTGAAAAAGTATACGGGTCGCAACGCCATCAACCTACGCGTCCGCAAATTCGGCGAGACAACGCCCGATCTCGGCCCCGGCCGCCGCAGCGTCGTCCTGCAGCATGCCGAGATGCGTTCCCGGCACCCGGCGAATCGCCAGATCGTCGAGGAAGCGGCGCCAGACCCGCTCCGGCCGGCGGGGCTCCAGGTGGGGCACCTCATGCGGCTGCAGGAACACCACCTTGCCGGCGTAGCGGGACGGTCGATGGGCCTCACCGGCGGTGTAGGTCGCCAAATGAACGCGTCGCGACGCCGCATCGGTGCCTTCGGCGACGATCTCCGGCGACGACACCAGGCGGACGCCGCTTCCCGCCAGGTAGTGCAGCAGGCTGCGCAGCCGGCGGTTGAGCTCCGTCGCGAGCTGCCGCGGCGAGCAGTGGCGCAGCGCCCAGCAGGCGCGCAGGGTCTGGCCCAGCAGGATTTCGACGTGGCAGCGCAACGGCCACACTGCGCGGCTCGGATAGGTGTCGAGCAGCACCACCAGCGGCACCCGCCGCCCCTCCGCGGCGAGCTGGCGCGCCGCTTCGAGTGCGACAAGCCCCCCCGCCGAATAGCCGGCGAGCAGATAGGGTCCCGCAGGCCATGCCTTGGTCATGATGTCGACCGCGTGCTCGGCCATCTCGCTCAGCGCCGCGCACGGGATCTCGCCGGGTTCGAGGCCGCGCGGTTTGATCGCGTAGACCGGCCCCGCCGCCGGGATCGCCTCGGCCAGCGGCGCCAGCTGCAGGATGCTGCCGGCGGCGCCGGGGATCAGGAACAGCGGCGGCGCGCCGCCGCCAGGCTTCATTGTGACACACGCGGCCGACGCTGCGGCCTCAACGGTGCCGCTCTGCACCCAGGCGCGCGCGGCGCGGATGCTGCGGAACAACAGCGCGGTGTCGCTCATTGCGCCTCGCCGGCGAGGGCCGGCACCTCGGGTAGGGCGTACGGCGCCATCGCCGCCGCCGGCACCGCCACGTCGCTGTCGTCGTAACACCCGCGACGCAGCAGCAGATAGGCCCGCGGGTCGCTAAAATTGTAGCGCTGAAACCGCCAATCGAGACGTGTCGCCGCCCATGGCCGAGCCATCACATCGCGCCACGAAAGCCGCATCTCGCCACGGTCGAGCGTCGCAACACCGGTGCCTGGGTGCAGCGCCAAATCCACAAAGTTCAGCCCGGCGAGCATCACCAGATAGATCGAGTACCAGAAGCGCGGGTTGCACTCGACGAGGTAAGCGAGGCCGTCCGCCTCGGCGAGAATGGCGTCGTAATTCACGGTGCCGTGGTACCCGGTCAACTCGGCCACCTGTGCGGCGCTCCTCAGCAGATCGGCATGCGTCAGCACCCGAAACCGTCGCGCGTCGCGCTGCTGCGCGACATGTGCGCGGACGCGGCCGCGCTCGCACAGCAGCGTGATGCTGACGGACTCGCCGACTATGTGCCGCTGCGTCAGAACCGGACGGTAATCGAGGCCGTCGAGCAGCGCGAGGTCCGCCGGCTGGCGCAGATGCAGGACGCCGATCCCGCCCGAGCGGTTGGTCGGTTTGACGGTGAGCGGCAAGGCAATCTCGCCCCATTCCAACGCCGCGATCAGCTCGGCCCGGCTGTCGAACAGGCGGGCTTCCGGCACGCGCACGCCGTGCTTGCGGCAGAACCGCGTGAAGTTCCACTTGTCGTTCAACAGGTCAAAGGTGGCAACGTCAGGCAGCGGCGTGCTGCGGACCGGTAGCCGGCCGTTGAGCAGGGCGAGCAGCCGAGTCGCGACGTCGTCGGCCGGCAGCACGACTTCGATGCCGTGGCGGGCGACCACGTCGCGGATCTCGGCAAGCATGATCTCGGGGTCGCCGCCGCAGCGCGAAACATGATAGCCGCGGCAATGCCGCGAGCGGCTGAGACCGCGAGATGCCCCGCTGCCGAGGACATGGGCCTGCAATCCCGCCGCGGTCGCAGCGCGCAGCACGTGATAAGGCAGCGTCACGGCGAACGCGATCAATAGCGCGTTCATCTAGCCGGCGCCTCGTCTTTGACGCCGCGCCGGCTAGTGCACCGCCAGCGCCGGCTTGCGCATGGCCGGCCGCCGCATGCCAGCCTGGGCGAGGTGCCGCGACAGCCGGCGCGCCGTGAAGCGGGCGCCGAGCACAAAACGGAACATCGGGCCAAAGCTCAGCGCCGATGCCGGCCCGACAAAAAAGAGCCCGGCAACGGAGCTTTCGAAATGGCGCGACAGCACCGGGAAGCCCGATGCCACTGAGACGGCGCGGCGCAAGGCTTCGTCGAGAAAAGCGATCCTGCCGACATCGAGGCGATAGCCGGTTGCGGCAATGACGTGATCGACTGCGATACTGCGCTCTTCGACCCCGGTCAGGTGCAGCTTGACCTTGCCTCCCACCAGCTCGACCGCGTGCGGCGCACAACCGTTGCGGCAGGCGACGCGGCCGTCGATCCGCTCGCGCATGTACCAGCCGCCGGCGGGACCGAGCCAGGTGCTGACGATGCGCCAGCGGCGGTCGGGCGGCAGCTGATGGAACAGCAGCGGCGCCTCGGTATAGAAAAAGCTGCGCCAGCCGGGGCCGATGCCGGTCTGCGGTGCGCGCAACCGCTCGGACAACGGGCGCGATTGCGCCGGCGGGCTGTGAAACGGCAGCTCCTCACGGCG
>JAFAWI010000612.1 GCA_019241915.1 Alphaproteobacteria bacterium | reverse complement strand
TCGAACATCTCTTGCGCCCAGTGGATATAGGTGTCGCGCGCCCCGGCGAGCCCCTCCTCGGTCAAGGGCGAGCGGCCGGCGGTGAACAGGATCGGCACGTTCTCGCGCGCCGCGTTGAAGACGCCGCACAGTGCGTTCGCGGTGCCGACGCTGACATGCACCATGACCGCCGGCACCTTTCCCGACGCCGCGGCATAGCCGTGCGCCATCGACATCGCCAAATTCTCATGCGTCGCGAGCAACGGTTTCGGCGCTTTGAGGCCGGAATGCGCCGCCTTCGCGTAAGCCTCGACGATCGGGGCGAAATCGGTGCCGGCATTGGCGAACAGGTACTCGACGCCGCGCTCGGCGAGCAGCGCCAGATAGGCCTCGGCGACGCTGGCGGCGGCGATCTCTTTGCGGGCCATTGCATCTCTCCGTCATTGCGAGAAGCGCAGCAACGAAGCAATCTCGATCGGGGTGCGCACTCGGACCGAGATTGCGTCGCTCCGCTCGCAATGACAACCGGGGGCGCGGCAATGGCGCATGCCAACGACAAGGAAAAGATGCTGGCCGGCGAGCTCTATCAGTCGATGGGACCACAGCTGAGAGCCGAGCGGGCGGTGGCGCAGCGCCTGCTCGCGCAGTACAACGCAACCGACGCGCGCGACGAGGCAGGCCGCACGGCACTGTTGCAGCGGCTGCTGGGTGCGGTCGGCGAGGGCGCCGACATCCAGCCGCGCTTCCACTGCGACTACGGCTATAATATCCGGCTCGGGAAGCGCTGCTTCATCAATTACAACTGCGTCTTTCTCGATTGCGCGGCGATCGACATCGGCGACGACCTGCAGATGGGCCCGGCGGTGCAGCTCTACACCGCCGCCCACCCCACCGACCGCACGCAGCGCGTCGCCGGCTGGGAATACGCCAAGCCGATCCGCATCGGCGACGCTGTGTGGATCGGCGGCGGCGCGATCGTGCTGCCCGGCGTGACAATCGGCGACGGCGCGGTGATCGGCGCCGGCGCCGTGGTGACGCACGACGTGCCATCGGACGGCATCGCCGTCGGCAACCCGGCGCGGCTCACCCGCAGTGCGAAACAACCGTGATATCGTCCGCCTACGACGCGGGGAGGCCGGGATGCCCTACCAGACGATCGAAGTCACCAAACTGACGCCGCATATCGGCGCCGAGATCGGCGGGGTCGACCTGTCGCGCCCGCTCGGCAACCAGCAATTCCAGGAAGTGCACGACGCGCTGATGGAAAACCTGGTGATCTTTTTCCGCGACCAACATCTGACCCACGACCAGCACAAGGCGTTTGGCCGACTGTTCGGCAAGCTGGCGGTGCATCCGGCCTCGCCGCACGCACCCGAGGGCCATCCCGAGATCCTGACCATCCATGCCGACGAAAACTCGAAGCACGTGGCCGGCGAGGAGTGGCACTCCGACGTGTCGTGCGACCCGAGCCCGCCGATGGGCAGCATCCTTTATTTGACCGAGGTGCCGCCGTCCGGTGGCGATACGCTGTTTGCCAGCATGTATGCGGCCTACGAGACGCTGTCGCCGCCGATCAAGGCGCTGGTCGAAGGCCTGACTGCGACGCATGACGGCGAGCCGGTCTATCGCGGCCGCTTTGGCTATGCGGCGGGCGCCAAGGGCTTTCCGCGCGCCGAGCACCCGGTGGTGCGCACCCATCCTGTAACGGGACGCAAGGCGCTGTTTGTCAACGGCAACTTCACCACCCGGATCAACGGCCTCAGCAAGCTCGAAAGCGACGCGCTGTTACAGATGCTGTGCCGCCACGCCGAGACGCCCGAATTCCAGTGCCGGTTTCGCTGGCAACCCAATTCGGTCGCGTTCTGGGACAATCGGTGCGTCCAGCACCACGCGATGTGGGACTATTTCCCGCAGCGCCGCCACGGCTACCGCGTCACCATCGACGGCGACAAGCCGTTCTATCGTGCTTGAAAGGACCCCCTCTCCCGCGAGCGGGAGAGGGTATAGAAGCCGCTACTTCAGGTGCTTTGCGAAAAACGCGGTCGCGTCTTTCCACAGTTCGTGCGCCGGGCCTTCCTTGTAGCTCGGCCGGTAGTCGGCGAGGAAGGCATGGCCGGCGTTCTGGTAGACCTTGGTGGTGACGTCCTTGCCGGCGCCGCGCTTCTTCATCTCGTCGGCGAGCTCGACCGGCGGGTTCTGGTCCTCGCCCCCGAACACGCCAAACAGCGGGCAGTGCAGGTTGCCCATCAGGTCGAGCACCTTTGTCGGCCGCGACGGCGTCGTCTCGGCGTCTGGAGTGGCGCGGTGGATAAAGCCGCCCCAGCAATCGACCGCCGCATCGACCTTCGAGCTGCTGCAGGCAAACAGCAGCGTATGCCGGCCGCCCGAGCAGAAGCCGATCGCGCCGACCTTGCCGGTGGCGCCCTTCAACCCGTTGACAAAATCGGCCGCGGCTTCGAGATCGCCGACGGCCTGTGAATCTTTGAGCCCGAACATCACCGGGAACACGGTCTGGATGTCGCCCGGGTCCTTGGGGTTGCCGTCGCGCCAATAGAGGTCGGGGGCGATCGCGTTGTAGCCGATATTGGCAAAGCGGCGGGCGAGGTCGCAGATGTGGTCGGCGAGACCGAACGCCTCGTGGATGACGACGATGCCCGGGTAGTTGCCGTCCTGGTTCGGCTGCGCCAGATAGGCCGGGATTTTGCTGCCGCCGCTCGGCACATGGACCAAGCCGCCCTTGATCTTGCTGGGGTCGGTGACGAGACCGGGGACATTCGCCATGGTTTCCTCCGTCCGTTGTGCGGCAAGATTAGGAAGCCGGGCATTGTCCCGCAACCGTGAGGAGTTGTGATGACAGCATCCGCCCTGCCGCGCCGGTTGGTCGAAGGTCCGTCCGCCTGGATCGGCGCCGAACTGGCCCGCCGGCCCGAGCAGTGGATTTACCCGCTGTCGGCGCTGGAGATCGGCGAGATCGAGGCGGCGGTGGCGCGGGTCCGCGGGCGCGATTTGGCGCTGTTAGGGCGCGCCGATTTTTCGTTGCCGACGGTGGGGCCCAAGCTCGACGCGCTGCGCGTCGAGGTGCTGAACGGGCGAGGTTTCGTGCTGATCCGCGGGCTGCCCGTCGAGGGGAAGCCGATCGCCGACAGCGCCGCCGCCTATTGGGGGATTGGGCTGCATTTCGGTAATCCGCGCTCGCAGAACGCGATGGGTCACCTGCTCGGCCACGTCACCGATCTCGGTCTCGCGACTACCGACCCCAATGTGCGCACCTATCAGACGACCGAGCGCCAGCATTTCCACACCGACTCGTGCGACATCGTTGGGCTGCTGTGTCTCAAGACCGCGATGCGGGGCGGGCTGTCGTCGATCACCAGCTCGATGTCGATCTACAACGAAATGGCCAAGCGCCGCCCCGACCTGCTCGCCCGGCTGTTCGAGCCTTTCGCCACCGACCGGCGCGGCGAGGTGCCGGTCGGCGAGAAGCCGTATTTCGATATGCCGGTCTACCACGACTACGAGGGCCACATCTCGGCGATCTATTCCGGCACCTACATCCGCTCGGCGCAGCGCTTTCCCGATGTGCCGCGCCTGACCGAGAAGGACCATGAGGCGCTCGAAATGTTCGACGACCTCGCCAACGACAACGAGTTGCGGCTCGACATGGAGCTGCGGCCGGGCGACATGCAGTTCCTGCACAACCACACCTGCCTGCACGACCGCACCGCCTTCGTCGATTGGCCCCAACCGGAGCGCAAGCGCCATCTGCTGCGTCTCTGGCTGGCGGCGCCCGGCGCGCGGCCGCTGCCGCCGATTTATGCGCCGCGCTACGGCTCGGTGGCGATCGGCGACCGCGGCGGCATCTTCTGTGAGAAGACCCGGCTGCACGCGCCGCTCGAGCCGGTAAGCGGCTGACCTTGCGACGGTGGGTCGCGGCGTCATTCGCCCCCCAAAACATGACCGTGCGGCGGAGCGGTTCGCTCCCCGTCCGACACCTAATGCGCGCTCTTAAGCCTCAGGCCCAGCAGCGGCGCGACCGCCTCGGCCGGCAGCTTGGCGAAATCGCGCGGCGGCTCGAACAGTGCGGCCGGCTGCGGCCCGAGATGGACGTGGCTCAGCTCCCAATGGACGTGACCCGAGCGGCCGCTCGGGCGGGTGAAGATACCGTCGAGCTTCATCGGGATGCCGCTGTCGCTGAGCCACAAAAAACCCTCGCCATGGCCTTCGGGCACCGTCTCGTCGATCGCGTACTTGGTGGTCTCGACACCGCCGACGGTCTCGTGACCGATCGGCTTGCGCGTCAGCCGCGGCACCGCCAAGAGGCGCAGCTCGGGCGGCAGCGGGAATTCGACCACCGTGTGCAGCTGGGGCAGCACCAACGCGGCGAGCGGCGTATCGTCGTGCAGCACGAAGACCGCGGGAATGCCGTTCAGGTTCTGCTCGTGCCGCTCCTTGCCGGGCATGGTCCACAACCGGCCGCTGTAGGTGCGGCCGTCGATGACCAACGTCCGGTCGGCGCTGAACCCGATCTTGGCCTCGCTGAGCGTCGCGGCGCTCGCCGGTAGGGCGAGCGCGGCGGCGAGCAGCGCGATGACGATGCCCCGCATGCCGCGGTTGCTAGCCGGCGAATAAGGCGGTTTCGCGGCGGGCTGGACAGCTCCGGCTGAGCCAATATCCTGATCCTGCGGCGCGTTCGGCGCCGGCCGGCAGCAGGCGAGGGGCAATGAGCGGAAAGATCGACACACGGCTCGGGGAACTGGGTCTCGAACTGCCGCAGGCGACAACGCCAATCGCCAACTACGTACCGTTCACCCGCTCCGGCAATATCGTCGTCGTGTCCGGCCAGGTCAGCGTCCGCAACGGCAAGCCCGAATATGTCGGCAAGCTTGGCGCCGGGATCGGCATTGCTGACGGGCAGCAGGCCGCAAAGCTCTGCGCGCTCAACATCCTCGCTCACCTCAAGGCTGCCTGTGACGGCGATCTTGACCGGGTGAAGCGGGTGCTGCGGCTCGGCGGCTTTGTCAACTGCACCCCCGAATTCACCGAGATGCCGCAAGTCGTGAACGGCGCTTCCGATTTGATGGTCCAGGTGTTTGGCGAGGCCGGCAAGCATGCGCGCGCCGCGGTCGGGGTCGGCTCGCTGCCGCTTGGGGTCGCAGTCGAGGTCGAAGCGATGTTCGAAATCGCCTGACCCGGCGATGTCAGATCAGGTCACGCTGACGGTCCATTCCTCGATCGCCGAGATCCCGGCCGCCGAGTGGGACGCCTGTGCCGGCGCCATCAATCCGACTGTCGGTCACACGTTTTTGGCCGCAATGGAGGAGAGCGGCTCGGCGACCGCGCGTTCGGGCTGGGCGCCGCAGCACCTTTCGCTCGCCGACGACACGGGCAGCATCGTCGGCGTGGTGCCGCTCTACCTGAAGAGCCATTCCTACGGCGAATACGTGTTCGATTACGGCTGGGCCGACGCTTATGAGCGCGCCGGCGGCCGCTATTACCCGAAGGCGTTGTGCGGGGTGCCGTTCACCCCGGTGCCGGGGCCGCGGCTGCTGGTGCGGCCGGATGCGCCGCCCGATACCCAGGCGGCACTGATCGCCGGTCTTGCGGAATTCACCCGGCAGCGCGGCATCTCGTCGCTGCACATCAATTTTCCGGAAGAACGCGACGCCGAAGCGCTGTTCGAGGCCGGGTTCCTGAAGCGCATGGGCCAGCAGTTCCACTGGACCAACGACGGCTACAAGACCTTTGCCGACTATCTCGCCGCGCTCAATTCGCGCAAGCGCAAAGCGGTCAACAAGGAGCGGCGCGAGGCGCTGGCGCCGGGTCTCGAAATCGATGTGCTGACCGGTCCGGAGCTGCAGCCCCGGCATTGGGATGCGTTCTACCGCTTCTATCTCGCGACCTCCGACCGCAAATGGGGCTCGGCCTATCTCAACCGCAAATTCTTTGCGCTGATCAACGAGCGGATGGCCGACAAGATCGTGCTGGTGATGGCGCGCAACGCCAGGGAGTACGTCGCCGGCGCGTTCAACATTCTGGGCAAGGAGACGATCTACGGCCGCAACTGGGGCAGCTACGGCGACTACAAGATGCTGCACTTCGAGTGCTGCTATTACCGCGCGATCGAGTTCGCGATCGACCACGGGCTAAAGCGCGTCGAGGCCGGCGCCCAGGGCCCGCACAAGCTGCAGCGCGGCTACCTGCCGGTGCCGACGTACAGCGCGCACTACATTCCCGACCCCAATTTCCGCCGCGCGGTCGCGCAGTTCCTCGCCCGCGAGCGCGAGATGGTCGAGCAGAAAATCGAGCACTTGGCCGAGCACTACTCGCCCTTCCGCCACAGCGAAAACGAACCGGCGGCCGATTGAGCCGCCGCGGCGGTCGCTGCGGCGCGCGCCCGGCAGGGCCGCTAGCTGACGAGCCGGCGACCCGAGCTCGTCCCTACTGCCAGTTCGCTATGTCCTGATTTTCTCCCGTGCCGCCGGGCGCGTCGTCGGCGCCGAGGCTGTAGAGGTCGTATTCGCCGTGCTCGCCCGGAATCCGGTAATGGTAGGCATGGCCCCAGGGGTCGGTCGGCACGTTGCCTTGCTTGAGATAAGGCCCTTGCCAGCGGTCGAGGCCGGCCGGCTTTTGCGCCAGCGCCGCCAGCCCTTCGCTCTGCGTCGGATAGCGCCCGAGGTCGAGCCGGTAGAGGTCGAGAGCCGATTCCAGATCGTGAATCTGCACCTTGGCGATGTCGGTCTTGGCGCGGCCGAAATAGCGGATGATCGGCGGCGCCACGAGACCGATCAGCAGCCCGAGGATCGCCAGCACGACCAGCAGCTCGATCAGGCTGAAGCCGTCGTGGCGGCCGGGCGGTGCGCGCGGGTCGCGGCGCGATGGCAGGGGCAGCTTCATCGCGGGCGGCACATTGCCGGAGCCGCGCCGGCGCGGCAATCTTTTGCCGTTGCGGGAGCCGGACGCGGTCCCTAACGTGGCGCCACCCGCTTTGGGGTGCGGGAAAGCCAGTCCATGCAGCTGCTCGATTTTCTGATGGCGCGCGGCCGGCTCGACGCGGTGCACCGCGACCGCGTGCTGGCGCTGCGCCGCGAGCGCGGTGAGAGCGAAAGCGTGATCATCACCCGGCTCGGCATGATCGACGAGCGCGACATGGCCGAGA
>JAFAWI010000604.1 GCA_019241915.1 Alphaproteobacteria bacterium | reverse complement strand
CTGCAATCGACCAACGAAGAGCTGGAGACCTCGCGAGAGGAAACGCAGTCGATCAACGAAGAGCTGAACACCGTCAACAGCGAGCTGCACCGCAAGGTCGAGGAGCTCGACCGCGCCAACGACGATTTGCGCAACCTGTTTGACAGCACGCCGATCGGGACCGTTTTTCTCGACCGGCACATGGTGATCCGTACCTTCACACCGGCGATCGCCTCCATCTTCAACCTGATCGCCAGCGACCGCGGCAGGCCGCTGACCGACATCGCCAACGATCTCGAGGGCGTCGATCTGCGCCGGGAAATCGAGACCGTGCTGCAGACGCGGCAAGGCCAGGAGCGGCGCGTCGTGCGCCGCAGCGTCGATACTCATTACCTGATGCGGATCGTGCCCGACACCACCGCTACCCCCGAGAGCGGCGTGCTCGTCAGCTTCATCGACATCACGCCGATGGTCGAATTCGAGCAGCGCCTGCGCGAGTTCAACGAAGGCGCCGACACCATGCTGCAGACGGCGCTCCGCATCGCCGATACCAGCCTCGCCGCGGCGGCGCGCTCGACCGCGACCGAAGCGGGCATGCACCGGCTGGGCAGTCTCGGGGCGATCTACCGCCTGCTCTCGCGGGTCGAATGGGGACCGCTGCCGCTGCGCGATCTGATCACCGGGGAGGCCGGGCAGCTCGGCATCGTGCTCGGCTCGCGAATAACGCTCGAAGGGCCCATGGTCTCGCTGAAGGCGAAAGCCGCGATCACGATCGGTCTCGCCTTGCATGAGCTCGCCCGCAACGCACGCGAACACGGCGCCTTGTCTGTCCCGAGCGGCAAGGTACAGATCGACTGGTCGCTGGCGTCCGGGGCGGGGGGCGACAAGGGATATCTGAAAATCCGGTGGCGGGAGCTGGACGGCCCGGCCGTGCGCGCACCGAAAGCCAGGGGGTTTGGCCTCGACGTGATCGAGCGTCAGGTCTTCGCCGAAATCGGCGCCAGCGCCGAGGTGCAATTTGCGGTCGACGGCGTTGAGGCAAGCCTCGCCGTTCCGCTTGGTGGAAGCCTGGTGGTGCTGGCCGACGCCCCGGCGAGCCTGCATCAACCCGCCGGGATGCCCAGTTAGCCTGTCGACGGCGATTTCCTGGCGGAGCAGTTCTCTCCGGTTTTCCTGAACCGGGTTCCCTCGTCTCAGGGGAGCTGATCGGCCGCTCGGCAGATCGCGCCGGTTCGTCGAAGCGGCGACCGCATTGATCGCCGGCTGGTCCGCGCCGTCCAGCGGGTCCACTCACGCCGAAAGGCGGTGCAGGCTCGCCAGTGCTGCGTCTGCGGCGGCTTCTCCGGTCATATAGGCGCCGTGGACGGTGGAAAAGAAATTCGGGGAGCACGCTTCGCCGGCAAAGAACAAGCGGTTCTCGACCGGAGCGGCGAGCACGGTGCGGTCGTCGGCATGGCCGGGCCGGGCGTATGAGTAGGAGCCGCGAGCGAAGGGATCGCGGCGCCAACCGGACGCGGCCAACGGCGTGAGCTGGCGGCGGATGTCGTTGCCATACAAGGCGGCGAGTTCGTCGGCCGCGAACGCCGCCATGACCGGCATGCCGCCGTCGCGCTCCAGTCCCGCGGCGAAGTCGCCGCCGAAGAAGCATTGGATCACCGGCCGGCCGAACGGGCGCACCTGGTAACTCATCGTCTCGCGGCGGCGGGTCGATCCGACCAGATGCGCGTCGCTGTCGATGCCGGGCAATTGGCCCGAGAAACGCAGGAACAGCTTGTCGGCCAGTCCCAGCGGCAATCCCGCCGCCGCCTCCTGCTTTTCCGGCAGCGGCGGGTCGAAGGACAGGTCCTCGGCCACGATTGAAGTCGGCAACGCGACGATCGCCCGCGCCGCGGTCACCGTTCCCCGCGCCGTCTCGAGCCGGATCGCCTTGCGGCGATGGTCGATGCGCGACACCGCCGTCCCGAACGCGACCGGCAGGCTGTCGGCCAATCTGGTCAGCAGCCTTCCGTATCCTTCGCACACCCGCCAGTTGACGCCGCTATCCTCATAGCGGTTGTTGTCCTGGACCGAGAGCCGATCGAGTTCGACCGCATTGGCCCAGGTGCTGGTCGCATCGAACAGCGCGTTCCACCGCCCGCCGGGACGGAGCACCGTCGCCGCGGCGCGATCCTCGTTTTCGCGTGCGGCACGGTGCACCGCCCAATAAAAGGCCTCGCGTTCGGCAATCCAGTCCGCTTCCTCGGCGGCGCTGGCGCCGCTGTTGCGCAGCCGCGTCGTCCAGTCGGGACGGCGATGGTAGATATCGAACCCCTGCTGCTTGGCGAGGCCGGCCACCACATTGCGGTCGGCCGAATGCAGCCACTCCCCGCCCAGATCGCACGGCAGCTCGTTGCAATCGACAGTCCAGGTGCGCCCGCCGACGCGCTCGCGCGCCTCCAGCACCAGAACCGAAACCCGGCGCGAGGCCGCCAGCCGGCGCGCGGCGGCGATGCCGGCAGCGCCCGCACCGATCACCGCGATATCGACCTGAGCGGGAAAACCCCTCTGCGACATGACCGCGACAAGGTATGCGGAGCAGGCCGTTCTGCCAAGCAGCCGCGGCGAGTTCAAGCGGCCGCTGCGGCGACGCGTTAGCTGCCGCTCAGCAGCGCGTAGAGTGCATCGGCGCTGTTGGCGCCGCGCAGCTTCTCGCACATCGGCCGATCCCGCAGCAGCCGCGAGACGCGCGCCAACGCCTTCAGATGCTCGGCACCGGCCTCGGCCGGCGCCAGCAGCAGGAACACCAGGTCGACCGGCTGCTCGTCGATCGCCTCGAACGGCACCGGCCGTTCGAGGCGTGCAAACATGCCGTGCATCCGGGCCAATTCGGGCAGCCGGCAATGCGGGATCGCGACGCCGCCGCCGATGCCGGTCGTGCCCAGCCGTTCGCGTTCGCTGAGCGCCTCATAGATGCGTCGGTCGGCGATCCCGGTGACCGTCGCAGCGCGGCGCGCCAGCTCCTGCAGGATCTGCTTCTTGGTGCCGCAGCGGAGCTGCGCCACCACCCCGCGCGGCGTCACGAGGTCGCCGAGCTCGCTCCCCGCTTGGTCAACACTCACAGCATTCTCCGCGGCCGTGCTTGCGAGGTAGGCGCTGCGGGCGATCCGATCAAGCTGCAGGCTGAGCTTTCAGTCGGCCGCGTCCGCGGTGGCGACCTTCGGGGCTCCGTAGGTCTGCGGGATCTTGTCGGCATAGTGGCGAACGAACTGCGGCAATTCGGCTTCTTCGGCCACCGGCCGCAACGCATCGTCGATGTAGCTCATGCGTGTCGGATCGGTCATGACCCGCTTCTTGATCCGGTCGTATCTTCGGTACAGCGACACCCACCGCGCGGCGGTCACCGTCGCTTCCCATATGCGCTGGGGATAGAAGACGAGCGGGCTCTGCACGCCGAGCTCGGGTCGCCGCTCGCGGCGCACCTTGCGGCGGACCACGCCGATCTGCAGCGGGTGCAGCCCCTCGATCCGCAACGCGCCGGAGAACACGGTCAGCACGTGGGCGACTTTGCGCGGATTGATGCCGTCGCGCACGGCGCGCCGCAGCACCGTCTCGACGTGCTCGTCGCTGTAGTAGCGGCGCCAGGCGTCGCGATAGACCTCCTTCCAATCGGCTTCCGACATGATTGGATGCGCCGTTGTCACATGCTCCAGGTCGTAATTGTTCATGTCGGGGTCCATCGGCACGCCGTCGATATAGAGGCGCTTGTGGTCCTCCGAGCCCGGCAGCGGCGTCAGGAAGAAGAATTCGAGGATGTCGACGGGCAGTTCGCGCTTGATCGTCTCGATGTCGCGCGCGATCGCCTCCGGCGTATCCGTCGGGAAGCCCAGGATATAACCCGCCCAGGTCATCACCTTGTGCTTGCGCCAGTCCTGCAGCATCTGGCGGTATTCCCAGATCTTGTTCTGCCGCTTTTTGGCGCCCGCCAGCGATTGCGGATTGATGTTTTCAAGGCCGATATAAACCGAGTTGCAGCCAGCCTTTGCCACCTTCTCGATGAAGTTCGGTATGCGGTGGCACAGCGTATCGACCTGGATAATCAGGCGGATCTTGATCCCCTCGTCGCGCAGCTCGATGAGCCGGTCGAGGATCGGCTCCCAGTTCTTGTTTCGCGCGAAATTGTCGTCGGTGACAAAGAAATGGTGGATGCCGAGCGCAAGGTTGTCGCGGACGATCTGCTCGACGTCATCGGCGGTGCGATAGCGCGACTTGCGGCCCTGCACGTTGATGATCGTGCAAAAGCTGCACTGGAACGGACAGCCGCGGCCGGCATCGAAGCTCGCATAATTGCCAAGCACCCGGCGAACGACGCTGCGCGGCAGGATCGGCGTGACCGCCGCTTCCATGCCCGGCAGGTCGTGCATGAAATTGTAGACCGGCTTGCTCTCTCCGCGGTCGATGTCGCGCAGCAACTCGTCCATGCGACCTTCGGCCTCGCCGGCATAGAGGACAGCACCGATGTCCTGCGCCGCCTTCAGTTCGGGCGGCAGCTCGGGCAGCATCGAGATGCAGCCGCTGACGTGAAAGCCGCCGATGACCACCGGAACGTCGGCGGCGCGGAACCGGCGCGCCAAATCGAGCGCGCGCGGGTACTGGTTTGACTGCACGCCGACAAGCCCGACAAAGCCCGACCCGGCCTTGCGGATCTTTGCCACGACCGACGATACGTCGACGATGGTGTTGCACTCGTCGGTGGCTTCGACGGTGATGTCGACGTCGGCGCCGAGCACCCGGTTGGCGATCGCGTCCTCAAGCAAGCCGTGGACGCTCGCCAGGCTGTTCGACGGAATCGACGAGCGCCGCCACTGGATAACATAGCCGTTGTCGTCGTAGTGAGACGGCTTGATCAGCTCGATGTGAAAGCCGCGTCGCCCCATGCCGCCCCCCTCGCTTGCGGCGGACCTTACACGGTTTCGCTGCCCGCCGCGACAGCGTTACGCTACAGCGCCAGGGTCTTCTCCCGCCGCCGCTGCACCGATGACGGAATCCGCATCGCCTCGCGGTACTTTGCGACGGTCCGGCGCGCGATGTCCACGCCTTGAGCCTGCAGCAACTCGACAATCCGCTCGTCCGACAGGGTGCTGTCGGAGGGCTCGCGCTCGATCAGGTGGCGAATCCGGAAACGGACGGCCTCGGCGGAATGCGTCTCGCCGCCGCGCGCGCCGGCAATCGCCGATGTAAAAAAATATTTAAGTTCGAACAGGCCGCGCGGTGTCGCGATGTACTTGTTGGTCGTGACCCGGCTGACGGTGCTTTCGTGCATGCCGATCGCGTCGGCTATGTCGCGCAGGATCAGCGGCCGCAGCGCCTGCACCCCTTCGCGAAAGAAGGCGTCCTGCTGTTCGACAATCTCGATCGCCACCTTGAGGATGGTGGTGGCGCGCTGGTGCAGCGACTTGATGAGCCAATTCGCCGCCTGCAGCCGGTCGGTGAGGTAGTCGCGTTCGCTCTTGCTGCGGGCCGCGCGGTTGACGCGGGCATAATAGCGGTGCGCGACCAGCACGCGCGGCAAGGTCTCGCTGTTCAGCTCGATAATCCAGCCGCCGTCGTGCTGCGCGCGCATCAGGATATCGGGCACGATCGGCTGCGCCTGCGGCGGATCGAAGGCCAAGCCGGGACGCGGGTCGAGCGACTTGATCTCGGCGATCATCTCGGAGAGATCCTCGGCGTCGACGCCGCAAATCCGCATCAGCGCCGCTGCGTCGCGCGCCGCAAGCAGCGGCAGATTGCCGAGCAGCGCCTGCATCGCGGGGTCGAGCCGATTGCGGTCGCGCAATTGCAGCGCCAAACATTCGGCGAGGTCGCGGGCGAAGATACCGGGCGGTTCGAACTCCTGCAGCCGCGCCAGCACCGCCTCGGTGCGCGCGGTGCCGCACCCGAGGCGCGCAGCGGCATCGGCGACGCCGCCGCGCAGGTAACCGGCCTCGTCAAGCTGATCGAGCAGATAGAGCGCGATGAGCCGATCTGCCTGGTCCGCCAGATCCGCGCCGATCTGTTCGAGCAGGTGCTCGCGCAGCGTGTGGGGCCGCGTCGCGGTCTGGTCGATGCCGGGCAGGCCGTCGCTGCCGGCCATCCCTTCGCGCGTGCCCCATGAGCGCGACTCGGCTGCTAAATCGGCCGAGCCGTCGCCCTCGGCGCCAGCGGCCGCGGCCCATTGCTCGGCCGCCTCCGGCGCGAAGTCGGCGATCGCGTTCAGGGTGGCGGGCAAAGCCGCCTCGGGCGGCGCGGCTTCGGCGGCGGGCGCGCCTTCCTCAGGGTCCGGCTCGCCGCGCTCGAGCAACGGGTTTTGCTCGAGCTCCGACTCGACATAGTCGGCCAGTTCCAGGTTCGACAGCTGCAGCATCTTGATCGCCTGCTGCAACTGCGGCGTCATCACCAGAGCCTGGGTCTGGCGCAGCGCCAATTGCTGGGAAAGACCGATCCTGTTCAAGCCGCACTCCGCTTCGGAGCGGGCTTATAGGCTGAACCTTTCGCCGAGGTAAACGCGGCGGACCTCGGCATCGGCGACGATCTCGGAGGGCGCCCCCTCCATCAGCACCCGCCCTTCATGCAAGATATATGCCCGATCTACAATCTGAAACGCCTCGCGTACGTTGTGATCGGTTATCAAAACGCCGATCCCGCGGTCCTTCAGGTGCTTCACTAAGTCGCGGATGTCGTTGACGGCGATCGGGTCGATGCCGGCCAGCGGCTCGTCGAGCAGAATGAAATGCGGCTGCGTCGCGAGCGCCCGCGCGATCTCGCAGCGCCGCCGCTCGCCGCCCGAAAGCGCCATGGCGGGAGCACGTCGCAGATGGCTGATCGAGAACTCGGCGAGCAGCGAGTCGAGCATCGCCTCGCGCATTTCGGGCTCCGGTTCGGCGATTTCGAGGATCGCCCGGATGTTCTGCTCGACCGTGAGGCCGCGGAAAATCGACGCTTCCTGCGGCAGGTAACCAATCCCCAGCCGGGCGCGGCGATACATCGGCAGATTGGTGATGTCCTCGCCGTCAAGATTGACAATGCCGGTATCGGCCGCGATGAGACCGGTGATGATGTAAAAACAGGTCGTCTTTCCCGCGCCGTTGGGACCAAGCAGCCCGACAACCTCGCCGCGCTGCACCGAAACGTTCACGTCGCGCAGCACCACACGGCGCTTGAAGCTTTTGCCGAGCCCGCGGCCCGACAATCCTTTGTTGTCGGCGACCAGACGTGGTGCGAAGCCCGAGGCAGGGGCGATCCATTGCGGGACGTAGCCCTCGGGAAAGGCCGGCGGCGCGCGCGGCGGCGTCGGATCGTCGGGCATTACGGTTTGTTGGCGGCCGGCGCCGGCTTCTTTTCCGCGGCGGCGTCCGAGCCGGTCGCCGGCGCCGCGCCGGTTACCGCGGTCAGGTCTTGCTTGACCAGGAGTCCGCTGACGCGCTTTTGCGTGCTGCCCGGCAACGCCGAGGCCGGCAGAACACGGCTGACATTGGTGTTCATGTCCATTACCGCATATTGCCCGGTAATCACCTCGGCGCCGCGCGCCAGCGTGACATTGCCGAGCAGGCTGCAAATGCCGCTCACCGCATTATAGACGCCGTAGTCGCCGCGACCGATATCGGGCCCGCTGATCGCCACCACATGGCCTTGCGCGTCGATGCG
>JAFAWI010000315.1 GCA_019241915.1 Alphaproteobacteria bacterium | reverse complement strand
AACAGAACGAGAGCGTAATTTCCGACCGCCATCCCAACAAAAATGTTGTGATCGAGACTTGCCGACCACAACAGAAGTGTTATACTTCCATGAACGCCGCTGAATTTCGCCGCTGGCTCGCCAAAAACGGATGCTCTTTCGAGACGCACAAGGGCGGCTCTGGCCATGTCACGGTCATTCGCGGGGATCAACGTTCGCAATTGCCGATGCACGGGTCAAAAAAGAACTTGGACGCGGTTTGGTCAGAAAGATCAAAAAGGACTTGGGTCTTGAAGACGCCGACTAGCGGCAATACCCACAGAAAGGCCAGCAGATGGACGGTTATAGGGTTTCCCTGACACCGGACGACAACGATACGCTTCTCGTTACCTGCCCCGATCTCCCGGAAGTCACCTCATTCGGGGAAGACGAGGCGGATGCTCTGCTGCACGCCAAAGACGCCATCGAGGAGGCAATAGCGGCGCGCATCGCCCATCGGCGAGAGGTTCCGGCCCCATCAAAAGGAGCCGGGCTGCGCGTTCACCTTCCGGCCCTCACTGAAGCAAAGATCGCACTCTATCGGACAGCGATGGAGCAGAAGGTCCGCAAGGCCGAATTGGGCCGGCGTCTCAGGGCGCACGGCCCGCAGATCGACCGGCTGTTCGACCTGCGCCACGTCTCGCAAATCCCACTGATCGAGGCGGCGCTTGAGACCATGGGCAAACGACTGGCCGTCACCGTCGAGCCGCTCGACCGCCCAACGGAGGGCGTCAGACGGCCTTGATCGTGCTGGTAGCCGCGGCCGTGGCGGCAAACACCGCACCGCCAGCCCTGCCCCCAACCAAGCGGGTGCTTGGTTTGTCCGCGCCCTGAAAACCCTCTCCCTCGATGCGGGCGGGATGGGGGTGAGGGTGCAGATGCGCGACGGCCCGCTCTTGACCCCGCGATGCAAAGATGCGGATTCCTGTTCCCGCCGAAACAGCGACAGAGGCAGCCGTGAAGATCGCCAGCTGGAACGTCAATTCGGTCAAGGTCCGGCTGCCGCACCTGATCGAGTTCCTCAAGAACGCGCAGCCCGACGTGCTCTGTCTGCAGGAGATCAAATGCCTCGCCGACGACTTCCCGCGGCTCGAAGTGGCGACCCTCGGCTACAAGGTCGAGGCGTTGGGGCAGCGCGCCTATAACGGCGTCGCGCTGTTGTCGAAGGAGCCGCCGCGCGAGATCGTCTACGGCCTCCCCGGCGACGACGGCGACGACCACGCGCGCTATATCGAGGCGAGCTTTGGCCCGCCCGGCGCCGAGGCGCGCATCGCCTCGATCTACCTGCCGAACGGCAACCCGTCCGGCACCGACAAATTCGCCTACAAGCTCGGCTGGATGGACCGCTTGAACGACCACGCCGCCAACCTGTTGCGCCGCGAGATGCCGTTTGTGCTGGCCGGCGACTACAACATCTGCCCGACCGACGACGACGTCTACGATCCGGTCGCGTTCCGCGACGACGCGCTGTGCCGCACCGAGGCGCGCGCGCGCTTCCGCGCGCTGCTCAACCAGGGCCTCGTCGACGGCTACCGCGTGTTTCACCGCGAGCCGCACAAATACACCTACTGGGACTACCAGGCCGGGCGCTGGCAGCGCGACGAGGGGCTGCGCATCGACCATCTGCTGCTGTCGCCGCACGCCGCCGACCGCGTCGTGCGCTGCGACATCGACAAGTCGCCGCGCGGCAAGGACCGCGCCTCCGACCATACGCCGATCTGGTGCGAACTCGCCGTGTAGCGCGCGGGGTCAGTGCAGGCGGCGGGCGGCCGCCTTGGCGAGAAATTCGGCGACCTCGACATCGATGTCGTCAAACCGCAGCACCGTGTGGCCGGTCGCCTCGTCGGTGCGCAACACCTCGCCCGAAAAGGCCAGCGCGTAGCTGGCCTCGGGCAGGGTGATCCAACCCTCGACGGCGGTGCCGACAGCGGCGCCCTCGCACACCCCGTCGAGATGCACCCCGCCGGCCGACCAGTCGACCGCGCGGAACATCTCGCATTCGACGATCAGGTCGAAGGCCGGGGTGGTATAGCGCTGTTGCCGCCGCGATTCGGCGCGGTCGAGTTTCTTGGCGATTGTCGGCATGCCCCGACCATCGCCGCGGATGGGGCAAAAATCCATCAAATTGATGCTTAATTCTCAAGAGCTTGTCACACGGTATCCTCGCCGCGGCCGCGCGGCGGGTAGCGGTGGGCGGTGCCGCCGGCGTCTTCGACGACCCAACCGGCCGCGTCGTTCTTCAGCCAGCACGGCCCGACCGGCACCTTGCCGTGACCGCCCGGGATGTCGAGCACGTAGGTCGGCTGGCACAACCCGGAGGCGCGGCGGCGCAGCTCGCGCATCAGCCGCTGCCCGTCGGCAATGTCGCCGCGGAAATGCCCGGTGCCGCGCGCCAGGTCGGGGTGATGCAGGTAATACGGCTTGACGCGCATCGCCACCAGCTTGCGGAAGAGCTCTTCCAGCACCGCGGCGTCGTCGTTGACGCCGCGCAGCAGCACGCTCTGCGACAGCAGCGGGATGCCGGCGCGCGCGAGCCTTGCGACCGCCGCCCGCGCCGTGTCGCTCAGCTCGCGCGGATGGTTGGCGTGAACCACGACGTAGACCGCCTTCTCCGCCTCCAGCGCCTGGACCAGACGCGCGCTCACGCGGCGCGGATCGACGATCGGCACGCGGGTATGAAAGCGGATCACCTGGACATGCTCGACCGCCGCCACGGCCGCGACGAGCTCGCCGATCCGGCGCGGCGCCAGCAGAAACGGGTCGCCGCCGGTGACGACGACCTCCCAGATCTCCGGCCGTTCGCGGATATAACTGTAGGCGCGCTCGAGCGCGGCGCGTCCGAGCACCTTGCCGCGCGCGCCGATCTGCTCGCGCCGGAAGCAGTAGCGGCAATAGACCGGGCACACGAGCGTCGGTTTCAGCAGCACCCGGTCGCGATAACGGTGGACGATGCCGGGCACCGGCGACCGGCGCTCATCGCCGATCGGATCGGCCTGCTCCTCGGATGCCGTCTCAAATTCGACGGCCGACGGCACGAATTGCGCCGCGATCGGGTCAGCCGCATCGCCCGGATCGATCAGCGCGACGATGTCGTCGGTCAGCGCCACCTGAAACCGCTTGGCGACTTGCCGCACGCCGTCGAGCCGCTCGGGCGCCACCAGCCCTGCGGGAACGAGATCGTCGGCGCGCAGCGTCATCGCAGCGGCCTACGCCGCGGGGCCGAGCCGGTCGAAGGCGGCCTTGAGGCGGTCGCGGTCGCGCCGGGCCTCGGCTTCGCGCTCGCGCTGCTCGTCGATCACCTCGGGCTTTGCTTTGGCGAGAAAGCCGGGGTTGCCGAGCTTGGCTGCGAACTTGGCGAGCTCGGCGTCGAACTTGGCGATCTCTTTGCCCAGACGCGCCTTTTCCTTGCCGAGATCGACCACGTCGCCGACATCGAGGACAAACGTGGCGCCCTCGACGACCACCTGCACCCCGCCGGCCACCGGCGCCGACGGCTGCAACGGCGTAATCCGCGCCAGCCGCAGCAGATGGTCGCGATGGCGCGCAAAGCGGGCTTCCGCTTCGGGGGCCACATCCTTCACCAGATACGGCACGTAGGCGCCGGCCGGCACGTTGATCTCGGACCGCATGCCGCGGATCGCCGAGATTGCCG
>JAFAWI010000559.1 GCA_019241915.1 Alphaproteobacteria bacterium | reverse complement strand
TCTGCGCGAGGCGCAGCAAATCGGTGATCGGGATGCCGGCGACGCCGTAGATCGTATCGACCTCATTCAGCTTCAGCGCCTCCACCACGAGGTGAAAGCCGTCGGTCATGTCGCCAGAGAGTTCAGCTTCGCTCATCTCGATCCCCGTCTGCGCGTCGGATCAGGGTCTAGCGAGGGTTTGCCCCGCCCGTCAACCAAGGTCGTGCCGCAATCCCCCGGGCGAGCAAACCCATCAGCGCCGAGGCTGCACCGCCGATGCCGGGGGCCGGGCACACCTCTCCGCCGGCCTGCGCATTTCCAGTGCCGCCGTCGCATTGCGCTCCGCCACGACGTTCGCGGCCGCTACAGGTCGAGCCCCAGCACTTCGCCCTTGGCGCGGGTGCAGCAGGTCAAGATAAAGCGCTTGCGGTCGGCGGGATTGAGGATCTGGTCGCGAAAATCGGGTTCGCCCGACACATAACGGGTAAGGCAGGTGCCGCAATAACCGAGTTCGCACGACGTATCGACCCGCACGCCCTGGCGGCGCAGCGCGCGGGCGATCGACTCGTCGGCGCGCACCTCGTATTCGCCGCCGCTTTTCACCAGCCGCACGCGGAACGGCAGATCCTCCCCGACCATCTCGGGGATCGCGGCGGCTGGCCCCTTGAAGTACTCGCAATGCATGGTGCGCGGCGGCCAATGCGTCGCGGCGCGGGCCACCGCGTCCATCAGGCCCACGGGCCCGCAGTAATAGAGGTGCGTGCCGGGCGGCGGCTCCTTGAGCAGCGCGGTGACATCGAGCCCCTTCGCCGGGTCGCCCCCGTCGTAATGGAACGTCACCCGACCCATCGCCGCGAGCAGCGACAGCTCGTCGCGAAAAGCGGTGCGTTCGGGCGCGCGACTGCAGTAATACAAATGGAAATCGGCGCGGCGGCGTTTCAATTCGGCGATCATCGCCATGAATGGGGTGATCCCGATGCCGCCTGCGATCATCCAATGCCGCTCGGCCTGGTCGGCCAGCGGGAACAGGTTGCGCGGCCATGACACTTCGAGCAGATCGCCCGGCCGCGCCTGCTCGTGCAGCCGGTTGGAGCCATGACCTTCCCTGTCCTTGAGCACGGCGATGCAATAGCGCCGCCGCTCGGCCGGGTCGTTGCACAGCGAATAGTCGCGCAGCAAGCCCGGCGCTACGCGGACCGCGACATGCGCGCCGGCGGTAAAGCGCGGCAAGTCATGCTCGTTGGGATCGGTCAGCTCAAACCCGAGCACATCCTCGGCGAGATAGCTGATCGAGCGGATGCGCAGCTGCATCCGTCGTTATCGCGCAGCCTGTTGGGGAGCGCCACCCATAAGCACCGCCGCCTCACCCGCGCAGCGTGCCGCCGGTCGCCTTTTCCACCGCGATGACGAGACGCGTTGAAAAAGCCTCGATTTCGGGATCGGTCAAGGTCGTGCCTTCGGGCTGAAGGGTGACCGCAATTGCCAACGACTTCTTGCCGTCAGGGAGGCCTTTGCCCTCATAGACGTCAAACAGATGAATGGCGCTCACCAGCTTGCGGTCGACGCCGCGTGCCGCGCGCAGCAGCGTCTCGGCCGGCAGGTTGCGGTCGACGACAAACGCGAAGTCGCGCTCGACCGGCTGGAATACCGAGAGTTTGAGCGGCGGCCGTGCCGCGCCGCGGCTGCGCGGAGCAGGGACTGCCGTGACAAAGACCTCGAATGCCGCAACCGGCCCGCGCAGATCGTAGGCGCTGGGAATTTCCGGGTGAAGCTCGCCGAAATGACCGACCACCGTCGGCCCGAGGCGCAGCACTCCGGCGCGCCCGGGATGAAACCACGGCGGCGGCTCGCCCGACACCTGCAGGTTGTCGGCCGGCGCGCCGGCAGCGGAGAGGGCGGCAAGCGCATCTTCCTTGGCGACGTAGAGGTCAGGCTCCGCCGGCCGCGACCGCCAGTCGCGCGGCGCGAGGCGGCCGGCCCGCAGCCCGGCGGCGACATCCACCTGCCCGTCCGGCGTATCGTCGCGGTAGATTGGACCGAGCTCGAACAGCGCCATATCGGGGAAGCCGCGATCGGCGTTGCGGCGCGCCGCGTCGACCAGATTGGGCAGCGCCGAGGGGCGCATCTGGTCGAGCTCGGCGCTGATCGGGTTGACCAGGCGCAGCGCCGGCTGGCCGCCGCCAAAGGGTTGGGCGGCAGCGGCCGCGATAAACGAGTAGGTCACGGCTTCCGTGAGGCCGCGTGCCGCAAGACCCCGCCGCACCAGCTCGATGCGGCGGCGGCGCGCGTCGATCGCCGGCCGCGCGATGACCGTGTCGCGTACGAGCGGCACCGCCGGGATCGCATCGTAGCCTTTGACCCGCAGCACTTCCTCGACGAGGTCGGCCTCGCCGATGACGTCGCCCCGCCACGGCGGCGGCGTCACCTCCAACGCATCGCCGCGTTCAGTCAGCGCGAACCCCAATTTTTGGAGGATCGACGAAGCCTCGCCCGCTGCGACCCGCAAGCCTCCGAGCCCGGCAATCCTCGTCTCGCGCAGCCGGTAGCGGCGCCGCCACTCCGGCACGGCGCCGGCCACGACCACCTCCGACGGTTCTCCGCCGCACAGGTCGAGGACCAGCCCCGTCGCGATTTCCAGCCCCGGCGCGGTGAATTCGGGGTCGATGCCGCGCTCGAACCGGTAGCGCGCATCGCTGACGATTTCCAGCCGCCGGCCGGTGGCGGCGGTGCGGACAGGGTCGAACAGCGCCGCCTCGATGAAGACTTCGGTCGTTTCCTCCGTGCAGCCGGTCGGTTCGCCGCCGCTGACGCCGCCGAGGCTCTGTACGCCGGTGTCGTCGGCGATCGCCGTCACCTCGGCGTCGAGCGCGTACTCCCGACCGTTGAGCGCGAGCAGCTTTTCCCCCGGCCGGGCGAAGCGCACGACGAGGTTCCCTTTCACCTTGCCGGCGTCGAACACGTGCAGCGGCCGGTTCAGGTCGAAGGTCAGGAAATTGGTGATGTCGACCAGCGCCGAGATCGGCCTGAGCCCGATCGATTCGAGCCGCCGCCGCAGCCATTGCGGGCTCGGCCCGTTCTTCAGCCCGCGAATGTGGCGCCCGAGGAACAGCGGGCAGGCTTTGCGATCGGTAAGTTCGATGCCGATCGGCGATTTGAAGCGGCCCGTCACCGGGCTCATGTCGAGCGGGAGGAGCGTGCCGACGCCAGCCGCCGCGAGGTCGCGCGCGAGGCCGCGCACACCGAGGCAGTCGGCGCGGTTTGGCGTCACCTTGATGTCGATCACCGGGTCGGCGAGCCCCGCGTACTCCGCGTAAAGCTTGCCGACCGGCGCGTCATCCGGCAGCTCGACGATGCCGTCGTGGTCGTCGCTGAGCGCCAGCTCATAGGCCGACATCAGCATGCCGCGCGAGGCGACGCCGCGGATCGCGCTTTCTTCGAGGACTTTCGCTGTGCGCGGCACGGTGATTCCAGCCGGGCCGAGCACGCCCTTCATACCGGTGCGCGCGTTGGGCGCGCCGCAGACGACCTGCACCTCGCCACTGCCGGCGTCGACGACGCAGACGCGCAGCCGGTCGGCGTTGGGGTGTTTTTCGGCCGAGACGACGCGCGCCACCTTGAACCCGGCGAGCGCCTTTGCCGGGTCGTCGACCCCGTCGACATCGTGGCCGAGCATCACGAGGCGCTCGACGACCTCGTCGATGCCGGCCGCCGTGTCGAGATGCGTTTTGAGCCAGGAGAGGGTCGTCTTCATACCAGCGGCCCCCGCACCGGCGACGGGATGTCGAGCGGCAAAAACCCGTAATGACGGAGCCAGCGCAGGTCGCTGTCGTAGAAGGTACGCAGGTCGGGGATGCCGTATTTCAGCATCGCCACGCGCTCGATCCCCATGCCGAAGGCAAAGCCCTGGTACTCGTCGGGATCGATGCCGCAGTTGCGCAGCACCTGCGGGTGGACCATGCCGCTGCCGAGGATTTCGAGCCAACCTTGTTGGCCTTTGGCGCTTCCTGCACCGATCTTCAACTCGCCGCCCTCGCGCGAGCAGCCGATATCGACCTCGGCCGACGGTTCGGTGAATGGGAAATAGCTCGGGCGGAACCGGACCGGCAGGTCGTCGACACCAAAGAACGCGCGGCAGAACTCGATAAGGCACCCTTTCAGGTGGCCCATATGCGTTGTGCGATCGATCACTAGCCCCTCGACCTGGTGGAACATCGGCGAGTGCGTCGCGTCATGGTCGCAGCGGAAGGTGCGGCCCGGCACGATGATGCGGATCGGCGGATGCTGCTTCTGCATCGTGCGGATCTGCACGGGCGATGTGTGCGTGCGCAGCACCAGGCGCGAACCGTCGGCGCGCTCGGGCAGGTAGAACGTGTCGTGCTCTTGCCGCGCCGGATGCTCGGGCGGGATGTTGAGAGCGGTGAAATTGTAGAAATCGTCCTCGATATGCGGCCCCTCAGCGACTGCGAACCCCATCTCGCCAAAGATCGCGACGATCTCGTCGATCGTCTGGCTGATCGGGTGGAT
>JAFAWI010000385.1 GCA_019241915.1 Alphaproteobacteria bacterium | reverse complement strand
GGGGGGTGAGGTGCTGCTGCGCGTCAGGCGGCCGGCTGGCAGACGTGGATTTCGCGGTTGGCGAGCAGGTCCTTGGTCTTGGCGGCATAGGCTGCCATGTGCGGCGAGGCGGCGTGCGCCTTGAGGTGATCGAGGCTCTGCCATTTCTCGACGACGACAAAGGCGTCGGCGCCGAATTTCGCGCCAAAGCCGCCTTCAGCGTCGATCACCGGCCCGTACTCGATGCAGCCGTCCTCGGCGTGGACCGCGGGCATGTTGGCGCGGAAATGGCCGAGCACCTCGTCGCGCTTCCCGGGCTGGCAGGTGATGATGGCGAGCACGTGGATCATCGCGGGTTTCTCCTCCGGGTTCGGTCGATGCCTCACCATAGGCGGAGCGGGCGCGGCGCGCCAAGGGCTTGCGCCGTCGCAAACGGCGATGGCCGGGCGCGGGCCCGGCCATCGGCACTCGGTTGAAGAAGGCGTGTGCTTACGAAACCAGCGCCGCCGCCTTGCTGTTGAGCGCGGTGATCAGGCCGGTGATGCCCTGCGTCTTGAGGATGCCGCTGAACTCGGCGCGGCGCGTCGCCAACTCGCTGATCGTGCCGTTGAGGTAGACGTCGGCGATCTTGCCGTCGCGCATCAGATAGTTGATGTGGACGGCAGCCGTGCCGTCCGACGGGACGATCTGGCTGGCGATCACGGTGCCGGCGGGCGAGGGTTGCTCGCCGGTCACGTTGAGCTGCTCGCCGGTATATTTGTGAAAGCGCTCGGCGTAGACCGCGGTGACATAGCGCTCGAACGCCTGGGTGACCTCGGCCTGCTGGGCGGGGGTCAGGCTGTTCCACTCCGGCCCGACCGCGAGCCGGGTCATGAACGGAATGTCAAAACTCTGCCGGATGGCCGGAGCGAGCCGGGCGTAGCGGCCCTGCGGGCCGAGCGCCGTCGCGTTCCGCATCGTGTCGAGCAACGTCGAGTAGAACGAGCGGACGGTGTCCGCCCCGCCCGCCGCGGCGTCGGCGAACGGGGCGGGCAACGCCAGACAGGCGCTCAGCGCCAAGCCGGCGAGAGACAGGGTGCGTCTGGCGGCACAACGGGAACGCGTCATGGTTTGGACTCGCAACGATTTGCGGGGACTACCGAAGAACTGAGCCTTGCGGCCCGGAATGCAAGCGCATGGCTGCGATGCATTGTAACAACGCGTAAACGGCTTGCATATTCCGCGCCGGTCACCGCACCACGCCTCTCATCGCGGGGGTGCTGCCGGGTGAGGTTCGGCCGAACACATAGCGCCAATCAGTCGCAATTTGGATTAATTTTTGCTGAACCGCGCACCGACAACGCTTCGCCGCGGGCGATCGATCCCTCCGCCCGGCTGTTTCGGCAGCCGCTGCCGGGCTAAGCTCGCCCCTGCGTTCCAGGAGATTTTGCGATGGCGTACATCTACTTCGTGCAGATGGACATTCCGGCGAGCCTCGACGCCGAGCTCAACCGCATCTACGACACCGAGCACGTGCCGATGCTGTCGAAGGTGCCTGGGGTCAACCGAGTGACGCGCTACCGCCTCGAACAATCGAACGATACGCGGATGCAGAAATACCTCGCGATCTACGAGATCGACGCGCCCGAGGTGGTCGATTCAAAGGCATGGGACGAGGCCAGCGCGTGGGGCGACTGGGCGGCCAAGATCCGGCCGCACACGACAAGCCGGCACCACAGTTTTTTCGAGAAGATCGGCGAATTCGGCCCGGGCCGCACGCCGGGCGCCTATGCCTATCTGGTGCAGATGGACATTCCGGCGGCGCACGAAGCCGAGTTCAACCGCATCTACGATACCGAGCACGCGCCGCTGTTGTCGAAGGTGTGCGGCAAGGGCAGGCGATACCGGCTCGTCAAGTCGAACGACAGCCGGATGCAGAAATACATGGTGATCTACGAGATGGATTCGCCGGCGGTGACCGAGACCAAGGAATGGCACGAGGCCGGCGCCTATGGCGACTGGGCGAGCAAGATCAGGCCGCACACGACCAGCCGCCATCACAGCTTCTTCAAGCGGGTCTAGGAGCCGGCGGCGGGGTCAGCAAGAGCGGGAGCGGCGACGGCCGGGCGCCGGCGCGCGCGGACCCAGCCCAGCGGCCATTTCTCGATCGCGTGCCACGACAGCCAGGCGAGCGGCACGGCGAGCGCGAGCCCGCCGAGGAACACCTGCCACCACGCGGCGCGGCCGCCCGACAGCCACATCACGAATTCCTCGCAGGGCCAGCCGTAGATGTAGAGCCCGTAGCTGAGGTCGCCGACATGCCGGGCGTAGTCGAGGCGCGGCCAGTAGCGCGTCGCCGCGTAGATCGTCAGGTAGCCGCCGGGCAGCGCGAACAGCGTGATGAACTGGTGCCCGACGCGGGCGATCAGCACGACGAACGCCACCGCGAGCAGCGCCGCATACCAGCGAAACGGGACGCGCCGGCACAGAAAATACATGACCATCCCGGCGGCGAAATGGCTCAGCATCCACAGCCAGCCGCGGAGGTCGCCGAGCCACAGCAGCGAATGGTCCTGGTCCCACCAGATGGCGGCGATGCCGAGCGCGAGCAGCCCGGCGGCGACCGATAGCCGCAGCCCGCGCACCAGCCCGAGGACCAGCACCATCAGGTACATGTAGACCTCGAAGCGCAGCGTCCAGAACGAGCCGTTGACCAAGAGGCCGACCGTCGTCTTGGCGAACAGCACCCCCGGCAGGGCGAGCGGCCCCGGCCACAGCGTCGCGTATTCGCCGAGAAAGTCGCGCAGGCCGGGATCGGCGAGGTAGGCGGCGACCGGCAGGCTGGTGACGATCGGCCCGAGGACCAAGGCGAGCACGAGGCCGTTGGCGACAAGACCGGGATAGATGCGCGCCGCGCGGCGCAGCGCGAAGCCGCCGGGCCGCGGCGCGCGGCACCAGCTGTCGGTGACCAAATAGCCGCTGATCACAAAAAAGACGAAGACGCCGACCAGGCCGAGCGGGCACTGGTTGCGGGTGAACACGACGAGCGGCTCGTTCGATTGGGTTCCGGCTGAAATCAGAAACGAATGCGAGAAAATCACGCTGAGCGCCGCGACGAGGCGCAGCAGATCGAAATTGTTGGCATGCGCGGCAGGTGCAGCGGCGGGATGGGCGGGCGGCATTGCAACTCCGGATCGGCGCGGCGCCGCGGTCGCGTCCGCTCTTGCCGGATTCGACGCGACTGCGCAACATCGCGGCGCAAGAAAGCAACCGGCGAGCAGAACGGTGACGCAGCCCGTCCTAATCCGAGCGGCCGAACCGGCGGACGGGCCGGCGCTGATCGCAGCGGCCGCGGCGATCGACGCCGAGACCGAATTCCTCGGCGTGCCAGGCCAGCGCCACCCGTGGGCCGAGCGGCCCGAGGCGGAGCTGCGCAGCCTGGCGCAGAACGGGCGAGGCGTGGTGCTGCTGGCGGTTGGCGGCGGTGGTGCGATCGTCGGCTACCTGTCGGCGTTCTTCGGGCATTTCAGCCGCAACCGCGGGAATCTGTTTATCGCGGTGGTGGGGCTGCGCGAGGCCTATCGCGG
>JAFAWI010000352.1 GCA_019241915.1 Alphaproteobacteria bacterium | reverse complement strand
GATCGCGCCGTAGCTCGGGGCCGCGCCCCGGGCCGGTGCGCCGGGGGTGCTGCAGGTCTGGACATATTCGACGCATTGCCCTTGCTCGTAGCGACCGCAATGGGTCGAGCACTCCTGGGCCTCGACCCGCGTGGCGGCGGCCAAACTGCAAGCGCCGAAAAGCAGCCCGGTTGCAGGGCGGACGATCCAGCCACGCCGGCGCGCGCGGTGCGCCGGGCAAATTGCCGCCGATGCCACGCGCTAGACCGTAAAAACGGTCTGTCCGGTGGTCCTGCGGCCTTCGAGGTCGCGGTGCGCCTGCGCTGCATCGCGCAGCGGGTAGGTCTGATTGACCCGGATTTTGACCGCTCCCGACTTGACGACGGCAAAAAGGTCGCCGGCGGCGGTGAGCAGATCCTGGCGGGTTGCCGTGTAGTTACCGAGCGTCGGCCGGGTGATAAACAGCGACCCCTTGCCGGCAAGGATGCCGAGATCGACCGGCGGCACCGCGCCCGACGACTGGCCGAACAGCGCCATCAGCCCAAGCGGGGCGAGGCAATCGAGCGATTTGTAGAACGTGTCCTTGCCGACCGAATCGTAGACGACAGGCAGCTTCTTGCCGCCGGTGATCTCGTTGACGCGGGCAACAAAATCCTCGTTTCGGTAGAGGATCGGGTGGTCGCAGCCATGTTCCCTGGCGAGCCGGGCCTTGTCTTCGCTGCCGACCGTGCCGATGACGGTTGCGCCGAGGTGTTTGGCCCATTGGCATGCGATCAGCCCAACCCCGCCCGCCGCGGCGTGGATCAGGATCGTCTCGCCGGGTTTGACGACATGCGTGCGGCGGATCAGGTACCACGCGGTCATGCCCTTCAGCATCATTGCCGCCGCCTCATGGTCGCTGATCCCGTCGGGCACCGGAACCAGCCGATCGGCCGGCATCAGGCGTTCCTCGCTGTAGGCGCCGAGCGGGCCGCCGGCATAAGCGACACGATCCCCCGGCTTCAGATCAGCGACACCGGGTCCGACCTCCAAGACGATGCCGCAGCCTTCGCCGCCGAGGCCGCTCGGCAGCGGCACCTGATAGAGGCCGCTGCGCTGGTAGGTGTCGATGTAATTAAGACCGACCGCGGCGTGTTTGATGCGCGCCTGGCCGGGGCCGGGCTTGTCCACGCCGATCTGCTGCCAGACCAGCACCTCGGGACCGCCGGTCTTCTCGAATCGGATCGCCTGCACCATGATGTCTCTCCCGGAAACGCAACGCGGAGACGCGTTTTAGTGCGCGCGTTCGAGACTGAGCAAGGTTTGCTTGGTCTTGAGCCCGCCGGCGCCGCTATAGCCGCCGAGCCCCGCCTTCGCCAGCACGCGGTGGCACGGGACGACGATCGGGATCGGGTTTCTGCCGCAGGCGCCGCCGACCGCACGGGGCGCCGAGCCGATGGCGGCGGCGAGATCGCCGTAACTGCGCGTCTCGCCATAAGGGATGCGCGCCATCTCCGCCCAGACCCGGCGCTCGAAGGCCGAGCCGGCGGCGCGCAGCGGCAGGTCGAATTCGGTCAGACCGCCGGCGAAGTACGCATCCAGCTGGCGCGCCGCCTCGGCAAGCAGCGGGCTACCGTTGCCGCCAACGCCGTCGCCCCAACGCACCGCGACAATCGCCCCGCGGTCTTCTTCGAGGATCAAGTGGCCGACCGGACTCGCAAGCGATAGCGACAGATGCATCGGGCAAACTCCGCGAACGTTTGCCGAACACTAGCGAAGAGCGGCGAGCAAATCCACCAGCTCGGCCGATGCTACGACCGGCAACGAACAGATCGGCCCGTCGCAAACATAGGCGGCAGGTCTGCCCTCGAACTGGCCTTTGCCGAAAGCGGGGTGATCCGCCGGCAGCGCCTGTCCCGGCGCCATAACCTGAACGATGCCGCGCGGTAGCGACACCTGGTAAACCGCCCGCCGCAACGCCACGAGCGCCGGATCGTCCACCTCGCCGACCAGCACCACCTGCGCCGGTTTCGCTGCGTTTTCGGCATTGTTGATGAGGGTCGACAGCGGGAAGAAGTTTCGCCCCAGTTCGCCGGCAAAAGCTTTGATAATTGCTTCCCCTCGGACCCGGTACCCGTCGTCACCGGTCAGGATGGCCAGGCCTGTCAGGACGCCGATCAGCGTGCCGTTGCCGGCCGGCACCGCGGCGTCGGCTGCGGTCTTGGCGCGCGCGATGAGACCCGGCGTGTCGTCGGCAGCGAAGTAGTAGCCACCGCCGGAGGCGTCCCAATAATGCCGGTCGAGCACGGCGATCCACTCGCGCGCCCGGGTCAGATAGCGCTCCTGCTGCGACGCTTCGTGCAGCGCCAGGGCCGCCCGGCACAGATTGGCATAGTCATCGACTGTCGCCGGGTGGCGTGCCCGGCCATCGCGCCAGCTATGCTGCAGCCGGCCATCGGAGCCCGTCATCGCGCCGTCGATAAAGGCAAAGGCGCGCTCGGCCAGCGCGACCCAATCGGGTCGTTCGAAGACCACACCCGCATGCGCCACGGCAGCAATCATCAGCCCGTTCCAGTCGGCCAGAACCTTGTCGTCAAGCCCCGGCCGCACCCGCGGCGAGCGGACCGCAAACAGCTTTTCCCGGCAGCGCGCCAGGAGCGCCTCGGTTTCCGCATCGGCCAACTCCGGATGGTGCAGCCGATTAAGAATCGTGCGGCCTTCCCAATTGCCCTCCGGCGTTACGTCATAAACCTGCTTGAAGAGCGCGGCATCGTCGCCGAGCACGGCATCGATCTCGGCTTCGGACCAGACGTAGAATTTGCCTTCTTCATGCTCGCTGTCGGCGTCGAGGCTGGAGCAGAAACCCCCCTGCACCGTTACCATCTCGCGTCCGAGCCAGCCGATGGTCTCGGCAACGCGCTGCGCATAAAGCGGGTCGCGCGTCTCCTGCCATACCAGGGTTAGCAGGTCGATCAGCTCGGCATTGTCGTAAAGCATCTTCTCGAAATGCGGCGC
>JAFAWI010000148.1 GCA_019241915.1 Alphaproteobacteria bacterium | reverse complement strand
GCGCGAGGCCCATCGGCGTGCGGATCAAGGTGATCCCTTTGACCTCGGCGCGCTGCTGCAGTCCGCCGAAACTGTCTTCGCTGCGCGCCTTGAACTGTTGCTCCACGACATCGCGCCGCGCGCGGTAATCGTCGCGCTCGAACGCGGCGGGCAACGCGATGCGCAATTCGTCGATCAGCTTCTTCATCGCCGCGGCGAGGGCGGCGCCCTGGCCGGCCGGGAGTTCGAGGCAATGCGGCTTCTGCGGGTCGGCAAAGCTGTTGACGTAGCACCAGTCCGACGGGGTCGACTGCGCCGCGGCCCGGCTCTCCAGCAGGTCCTCGACGAGGCTATGCCGGCCGGTCCCGGGCGGTCCCAGCGCATAGACGTTGTAGCCGCGGTGTCGCATCTTCAGCGCAAAGGCGACCGCCTCGGCGGCGCGCTCCTGGCCGATCGTCGCCGGCGCGTCGGGCAGCTCGCTCGACAGCCGGAACGGCAAATCGTTGGGCTCGCACCGCCGATGTAACAGCGCCGCCGGCAGCGGCACTCCGCTGTCGAAACCGCCTGCCGGACGGTCCGCCACCGGTTCAGCCGGCGCGCTTATAGGGCCGGCATTCGAGGCGCAGGTAGTCGCGGAAATGCGGCCGCATCTTCTCGGTCCACGGCGTGTTGGCGGCCTGTTTCCACGCCTCGGTGTCGCGCACGCCGGGCCGCGCGAAATGGTACATCGCGAGGTAGCGCTGGGTCGCGCCCTGACCGCGGTAGCGGCGCGCCATCAGCACGCCCGGCACCCCGCCGAGCGCGGGCAGGTGCTCCTGGTTGTACCACTCGTTGAACTCGGCTTCGGCTTCCGGCTCCGGGTTCATCGAGATGACGAGCAGCTCCTGCGCACCTTCCGGCGCGACCCCGTCGCCAGGCAGGATCTGGTCGCCTTCGAGCCGGATGATGTGGTTGACCCGGCCGGTGACGCGCTTGGTCCACGGGCTGCCGTTGGCGCCGCCCACGGCCTGATAGGGCGGGCTGTGCAGCACGCCGACATTGTCGAGGTCGTAGGTCGCGACCGAGACCTTGCGGTTGTCGGCGCCGATCCAGCGATGGGCGTTGATAAAGCCCGGCACCCTAAGCCGCTCTGGGATGTGCTCGGTGTCGTACCAGTCGTGAAACTCGTCCTCGGCGACGTCGGAGAAATTCATCGCCGCGATCAGCAAGCCCTTGGGCATGGCGTCCCTCCCTCGACCCGGTGCGCGGGCGAGCTTAGCGCAGCCACCCGTTGCCGTCATGGCTTGCACGCGAGCCGCGCGCGAACCAATGCCGCGCCGGCGCCGTATTATCGTTGCCGTGCTTGGCTGAGGCGCGACCCCCGCTCGGTTCAGCCATCATGAGGAACGGGATGTCAAAGCTTCGCGCAGCGTTCCTGACCGCGGCCGCGCTGGCCGCGGCGACCCCTGCAACCCCGTCGCCCTCGGCCGCCGACACGCTCCACCGGATCACGCACGATCCGGCGTGGGGCTGCCGCGACAAGGGCGACCTCTACAACTTGCTGTTTCTCGGGATCAGCGCCAGCTTCGACACGCAGCTGGCGGCGGCGCTGGCCGACGGGCGCTGCATCGCCTTTGCGCCCGGCGAACGGGTCAGCGTCATCGGCGACGGCACCCGCGGCGTCGTCAAGGTGCAGCGCGGCCTGGCCACAACCGTCAGCACATCGTCGGCCGGCTACTGGACGCTCGCGCGCAACATCGACTGAGCGTCTGCGCGGGGCGCGCGCTCCTCGACAAAGCGCTCGATCCGGTCGAGCCACCGGTCGCGGATCGGGTCGGCTTCGAGAAACGGCTCGTGCTTTGATCCCGGCAGCTCGAACAGCGTGCAATCGGGCAGCCGCCGCGCGGTGCGGCGATGCGCGGCCGGCGCCACGACATGTTCGATCCCGGCGCTGCCGATCAGGATCGGTGTCCTGATCGCCGCCAGGAATGACGGCCTGCCGATGCGCGTCATCAGCGCCAGCGCCGGATCGAGCCAGCCATAGGTCGGCTGGTCGAGCTGCAGCGCCGGGTTGCTGGTTACCCAGGCGTGGCGCAGCCGGCAGCGCTCGGCGTCGCTCGAGATGCGGCTGCGCTCGGGGCTGGGCGGGCGGTCGGGGTGGTAGCGGTAGGTGCCGGGCAGCCGGCAGAAACCGAGCGGCGTGAGCCGCGCCGGCGCCGTCAGCGTTCGGAGCAGCATCGGCGGCGTGCGCCCCTTGAGCAAGCCCAGCATCGGGGCCGATAGGACTGCGGCGTCGAACAGCCCCGGATTGTCGTGCAGGCAGAGCAGCGCAATCGCGCCGCCCATCGAATGCGCGATCAAGATGCGCGGCGCCTGACCGCGCAGCATGCCCCGTGCAAAGGCGGCCAATTCGCCGGCGTCGCGGCCGAAGTTGCGGGCGCGCGGGCGGCGCGGCCAGCGTTTCGGCCGCGTCGAGCCGCCCTGGCCGCGCCAATCGAAACACCATACCGACAGACCGCGCGCCGCGAGGTCGCGGATCGTTTCAAACTGCTTTTCGATGAAATCGCCAAAGCCGCCGACGAGCACGCATTCGGCACGCGCCGCCGGGGCATCGAGACGGCCCCAACGCAGCACGGCGCCGTCGGCGGTCGGAAACTCGCCCCAGGCAAAGCCGGGCGGCACGAGAAACCGATCAGGAAGCGCCGGGGCACGGCCGCCGGGCAAGGCGGGCCTCGGATGAAGACGATCGGGCATGGCTAAAGAGATACGCGATCGGGCGGCATCACGGGATCGGTAAGCGGGAAATATGGCGATCGCGTGACAGCCTTTCGCTCACGGCAGGCTGAGCGCGACGCGGAAGCCAAAGCGGTTGCGCTTGACCGCCACCGCTTCGGGGAAGCGCTGCGCCGCACGGAACGCAAACGGGCGAATCGCGGCGAACGAGGCCTTGCGTCCGACCCGCCGGTTGCAGTCGCCCGCATTCCAGGCCGATCCGTCGGTCGGCGCCCCGGCATAGGTCTCGTTCCAACAATCGGCCGTCAGGACAAAATTGTTGCCCAACATGTCGTAGAGATCGAAGGGGTTCGGCTTGAACGAGCCGCCCGGCGCGGTATCGGCAAAACCGTCGCTGCAGGCGATGACCGCGGTGTTGATTGTCCGCTTCTGCTTATAGGTCTCGTCGCCGATATTTTCGTACTGGCAGGCCTGGTTCGGATCGTCGCCCCAGTAATAGCTGCTCGCGGTGCCGCCGCGTGCCGCGTATTCCCACTCGGCTTCGCTCGGCAGGCGGTAATCCTTGCCGGTGGTGCGGCGCAGCCACGCAAGATACGCGTCGATCTCGATCGTGTTCATGCACACCACCGGGTCACGCTCGGTCTGGGTATAGCCGGGCGCTTCCCAATCCGCTTGATCCTGGCGCAGCCAGGCGCCTTCCGAATAGGTCTGGCAGCCTTTGAGCGGATGAAACCCGGTGGCGCTGGCGAAGGACGCGAATTCGCCGCGCGTGACGTCGAGGCGGCCGAGCGCAAACGCCCTGGCGAAGGTGACCTTGTGCTGCGGTTCGTCGCGCACCGCCTCCAGCGTCGGCACGCTCAGCCGTTCGTGTTCGCCCGGCACCGCACCCATCTGGAAGCTGCCGGCCGGCACCACGACCATCTCCGGGCAGTTGGCGCAGTCGCGGAAGGTTTTGGCCGGCTCGCGACGGGCCATGGGCTTTGGCTGCTCGGCCGGCTGCAGCGCCGGTTGCGCCACCGGTGGGGTGGCCGGTGCGGCGGGTGGGCTCGCCGCCTGCGGTGGCGGCATCGCCGGTGCTGTCGTTGCTGCCGGTGCCTGGGTCGGTGCGCTTGCCGCCGGAGGCACTGGTCTTGTGGCGGCGACACCGGCGGGCGGCGGCGCCGGTTTCGGCAGCTGCGCGACCGTGGTTTCGCCCCTCAGCCGCGGCGCCGGCGGCGGCGCCGGCTTCGGCCAGAGCTGCCAGGCGAGCGCCCCGGCGAGCACGACGATAATCGCCGCAGCGCCGGCGAGCAGAGCCGCAACCGGCGGTTTGCGCGCCGCGCCGGCCGGCTTCGCCGCCGCCTCCGACTTGTCGCCCGGCGTCGCCGCCTCGTCTGCCGAGCCGTCGACGCGCAGGTGATAGGCACGCACCGGACGCGGGATGTTTTTGACCGATTGCTCGCCGATATCGACGTAGCCGATCGACAGCTTGCCGTTGATGTGGTCCCACACGGTGCCGCTGACGCAGATGCCGCCCGGCTCGGCGAGGCCCTCGAGCCGCGCCGCGACGTTGACCCCGTCACCCAGCAGGTCGGTGCCGCGCACCATGACGTCGCCGAGATTGATGCCGATGCGAAAGCGCAGCTGCCGGTCGCGCGGCTGCAGCAGGTTGCGCGAGCGTGACGCCTCCTGAAAATCGACCGCGCAGCGCACCGCCTCGACCGGGCTGGCGAACTCGGCGAGCACGCTGTCGCCGCCGGTGTTGAAGATGCGGCCGTCGTGGCGTTCGATGATCTCGTCGACGATCTTGCGGAAGTCGCCGAGCGCACGGATCGTCCAATCCTCGTCGGTCGCCGCCAGCCGGCTGATCCCGACGATGTCGGCAACCATGATCGTGGCGAGCTTGCGCTTGATGTCGGTCTCTTCCATCGCTCTTCCGTCCGCGCCCCGCGCGAGAAGCGCCGCGCAATGATACCAATTCGGGCGGCGCGCCGCCCGACCCGGATTCTACGGGCGCCGGGGCGGACCGGTTCGGGGCTCAGCGCGGCCCGGCGGCGATCCCGGCCTTGTGCAGCCGGCCGATTTCGCCGGCCGAAAGCCCCAGCACGTCGGCGAGAACCGCGTCGGTATGCTCGCCGAGCAGCGGCGCCGGCGCGGTCGGCCGGCGCGGCGCCGCGCCGAAATCGAGCGGCAGGCCCGGCGCCAGATAGCGGCCGATCCCCGGCTGATCGATCTCGGCGAAGAGCGGATTGGCGGTCGAGCAGCGCGGGTCGCCGCCGACCAGCGTGACGAAATCCTGAAACGGCCCCCACAGCACGCCGCTGCCGGCAAAGGCGGCCTCGATCTCGGCGAGCGTGCGTGCCGCGCACCACGGCGCGAGGACCGCGGCGATCGCGTCCCGTGCGGCGAAGCGTCCGGCCTCGGTGTCGAGGTCGAGGCCGAGGCGCGGCCCGATCGCGGCCAGCGCCTCGGCCAAGCCGGTGGCGCGGCCGAGCGCGCCCCACTGCCGCGGGGTCAGCGCGATAACCATGACGCGACGCGCGTCTTTGGTCGCGAAATCGCGGCCGAAGCTGCCGTAGAGGTCGTTGCCGAGCGGCGGCCGCGTGCGGCCGTTGATCTGGACATCGCCGATGTAGCCGAGGTGCCCGACCATCGCGAGCATCACATCGGCCAGCGCCGCGACGACTTGCTGGCCGGCGCCGGTGCGGCCGCGGTGGCGTTCGGCGGCGAGCAGCGCGGTCGCCAGATAGAGCCCGGTCGCCACGTCCCACGCGGGCAGCACATTGTTGACCGGCCGCGTGCCGTCTCCGGGACCGGTGATCAGCGGGAAACCGCTCGCCGCGTTGACCGTGTAGTCGACCGCGGCGCTGCCGTCGCGGTTGCCGATCAGGCGGAGCATGATGACGTCGGTGCGCGCCGCCCTGAGGCTGGCGTAATCGAGCCCGGCGAGCGGCGGCAGATTGGTGAGGACGATGCCGCCCCCGGGTCCCGGCGCGGTGGCGATCGCCTTGGCCAGCTCGCGTCCCTCGGGCTGGTCAAGCGCCAGCGCGACCGAGCGTTTCGCCTTGTTGAGCCCGGCCCAGTAAAGGCTTGCGCCGCTCTCGGTCACCGGCCAGCGGTTATGGTCGATGCCGCCGCCGATCGGGTCGATGCGGATCACCTCGGCGCCGAGCTGCGCCATCGTCATCCCGCCGAGCGGCGCCGCGACAAAGGCCGAAAACTCGACAATGCGCAGATCGGCCAGCAGGTCGTTCATCAGGCCTATTCAGCCGCAACCCCCAGCCCGGCGCAATCCTGCGGGGCAGCGCGGTCAGCGAGCCCGCTGCAGACCGCGTGCCACCACGCGTCCGGTGTCCGGTCGCGCCACAGGTCCCGGCCGGGTCCGATCCATTCGTGCGCGGCGATCGACAGCAGGTTGTCCGAGCGCAGCGGCGTCACCAGGCCCTAGCGCGGCGGCCGGTCGTCGCGTTCGGCGGCGAAGGTGGCGAACAGCCGGTCAGAGCGATCACGCCGCCGCGGATGGCGGCTTCGATCAGCTACCTCGTCCTCGCCC
>JAFAWI010000031.1 GCA_019241915.1 Alphaproteobacteria bacterium | reverse complement strand
ATCGCCGATATCGCGAAACGCGCGCACCCCCGGCAGGTTGAGGCCCGGGATCGGCGGCGCCAGCGGCTTCGAGCCAGTGCCAAGTAGCAGCTTGTCGTAGGGGATGACGCTGCCGTCTGCGAGCGACACCGTCTTGGCTGCGGCGGCGATGGCGCTCGCCGGCGTGCCGGTGAGAAGCGCGACCGCGTTGTCGTCGTACCAGGCTCGCGGATTGATGACGATCTCGTCGACGGTCTTCTCACCCGCCAGCACCGACGACAGCATGATGCGGTTGTAGTTGGGGTGCGGCTCGGCGCCGATCACGGTGATCGCGTAACGGCTCGGCGAACGCGCCAGTAGCTCCTCGACCGTCCGCATCGCCGCCATGCCGTTACCGACGACGACCAGCCGCTCCGGCTTGAACACGCCGCTATCCACGGCGTTTCAGATCCGCGCCTGCGCCAAGCTCGTCGGCGCCAGTTGAGCGAGGCTGCGCCGCAAGTAGTACCACCAGGTCAGGGCAATGCAGGTGATGTAAAACAGCAGGTAAATTTCGAGCGCGAGGTACGGGCCTCCGGTGGCGGCGATCGAGGCGCCAAAGCCGCGCGGGATCAGGTAGCCGCCGCACGCGCCCACCGCACCGATAAAGCCGAGAGCGGCGGCGCTCTCCAGAACGGCGGACTGGACCGCCGCCGCCCGCGCCTCGCTGCCCGCGCCCGCCCGGCGCAGCTTTTCTTCGCGAAAGATCGAGGGAATCATCCGGTAGGTCGACCCGTTGCCGATCCCGGTGGCGACAAACAGCGTGAGGAACATCGCCAAAAACCCGGCAAAGCTTTTGATCTCGACGTAGTACATGACGCCGACCGTGGCCAAACCCATCGCGACAAAGTTCCAGAACGTCACCTTGGCGCCGCCGATCCTGTCGGCGAGCAGGCCGCCGAGCGGCCGCGACAGCGAACCCACCAACGGTCCGAGAAACGCAACGCCGACCGTGATCTCGGGGAACTGCGTCTTGATCAGCAGCGGGAACGCGGCGGAATAGCCGATAAACGAGCCGAATGTACCAATATAGATCCAGGACATCACCCAGGTATGTTTGCGCTTGGTGATGACGATCTGGTCCTTGAAGCTCGATTTCGCAGAGGTGAGGTTGTTCATGTAGCGCCACGCGCAAAACACGGCGATCGCCAGCGGCAGCAGCCACATCAGTCCCGCATTTTGGATATAGACGCCGTTAGCTCCGGGCGTGGCCTGATAGAGGTTGATGAAGCCGAAACCCATCAGGATCGGGACCAGCAATTGCACCGTGCTGACCCCGATATTGCCGCCGGCCGCGTTGAGGCCGAGGGCCCATCCCTTCATCCGGTCGGGATAGAAGAATGAAATGTTCGCCATGCTGGATGCGAAATTGCCGCCGCCCAGACCGGCCAGCGCCGCGACCACCAGCATCACGCCGAACGGCGTCTCGGGATGAGCCGAAAAATAAGCGAGGGCGATCGTCGGGATAAACAGCACAGCAGCGCTGAACATCGTCCAATTGCGGCCGCCGAAGGTGGTCACCGCGAACGTGTAGGGGAAACGGATCAACGAGCCGATCAGGCCCGGCAGCGCCACCAACTGAAACAGCTGGTCGGTCGAATAATGAAAGCCGGCCGCGGACAGCTTGGTGACGACGATGCTCCACACCAGCCAGATCGAGAAGCCGAGATGTTCGGCAAGGATGGAAAAAACCAGGTTGCGGCGGGCGATGAACCTGCCCTGAGCCTCCCAGAAGCGCGTGTCCTCCGGGTTCCAGTCGGAAATCCAGCTCGTTTGTCTACGCATCGTAAAACCCTTCGACCCAACACTCAGCAGTCGCCAAAATGCATTCCGCCGCGTCGCTAGCGCGGAAATCGCTCCGATGACGCAAAGCTTATGCCAGATGAAAATCGGCAGATTCGTTAGGCAAGTAGTCCGACTACTTCGCAGTCCTTGCCTAAGGCCGAGGCATTAGCCGCAAAGATGTGCGCTGCCAAATAATTAGGCAGACGCTACCGAACAGTCGATGGGCTACTTATGCGCGTATTGGGCCGCACGACATCGACCGTTGGGCCTCAGCTCAAGCCTCGACCCTGTGCGGCGCCGCGCCGCGCAGCAGCGCGTTGCGCAGCTGCCATTCCTCGGCGGGCGGGAAGCTTGCGAGAAACTGCACTTCTCCGCCGGCGTAAAGCGCGACAGGCACCCCGTCGCGATAGAGGATGCGGTTGCCGGTCAGCGTCGCCAGCCGCGGCCCCGGCGTCGCGA
>JAFAWI010000007.1 GCA_019241915.1 Alphaproteobacteria bacterium | reverse complement strand
TCGTCGAAGATGACCTCGTTGAAGTCGTGCGCGCCGGTCAGGTTGATGATCGGCCGGATCGTGATCCCCTTCGACTTCATGTCGACGAGGAATTGCGTCAGGCCGTGACGACGGTTGTCCGGAGCCGGGTTCGAGGTGCGCAGCAGGCCGATCATGTAGTCGGCGTTGTGTGCGTTCGAGGTCCAGATCTTGCGGCCGTTGACCAGCCAGCCGCCACCGGTCTTGGTCGCGCGGGTCGAGGCGGCGAACACGTCGGAACCCGAGTTCGGCTCGCTGAGGCCGATGCAAAAGCACAATTCGCCCGACACGATGCGCGGGACGATGTCGCGCTTCACCTGCTCCTGCCCGTAGCGCAGCAGCACCGGCCCCGATTGGCGATCGGCGGTCGAGTAGTGCCGGGTCGGCGCGCGATGCGCCAGCATCTCCTCGGTGACGACATAGCGTTCGAGCTGCGTGCGGCCGTGGCCGCCGTATTCCTTGGGCCAGGTCATGCCGATCCAGCCCTTGGCGCCGACCTTGCGCGCGAAGGCGGCGGCATTGTCGCCGCGCTTGCCCTGCGGACTGAACGTGCCGGCCTCCATCTCCTGCTTGAGGAAAGCGCGCACCTCCCGGCGCAGCTCCTTGCACTCGGGCGGCAGCTCGATCGGGTCGAATTCAAAGGTGTTTGCCATTGTCGTTCCTCACGAGCCGCGCGTGACGAACGGCCACAACTCGTCGCCGCCGGCCGCGGCGACCATGCGGCCGAGCCGCTCGGCCCATAGCGTCTCGTTGCCGAATTCCTCGCGCCAGCCCCACAGGCGCCGCGTCGAGTGGTGCAGCGTGTGCTCGTAGGTAAAACCCATCGCGCCGTGCACCTGGTGCGCGATCGCCGCGCCCGTCCCGGCGGCGTCGCCGACTCGGATCTTGGCGATCGCCACCTGGGCGGCGGTGATGTCGCTGGCGATGCCGTGCTCGGCGATTGCCTCGCTCGCGCCGTCGGCGGCGGCCGACGCCGCGGCGACCTCGCCGGCGAGCGCTGCGAGGTTCTGCTGCACCGCCTGGAACTTCGCGATCGGCCGGCCGAACTGAGAGCGGTCGAGCGAATACTGTACCGACTGTTCGAGGATGCGTTCGAGCGCGCCGGCCATCTGCTGCGTCCGCGCCGCGGCGGCAAGCAGCGCCAGCCGCGCCGGGTCGAGACCCGGCGCGGCGCCGACCGCCACCGGCTCGGCGCCATCGAAGGTGACCGTGTCGCGGGTCTCGCCGCTCAACCCGATGCCGGGCGCAACCGCGAGAAAATCTGTTGCCACCAGCGCCACCACCGGCTCGCCCCCACGCCTGGCGACGACCGCGATGTGCTCGGCATAACGCGCCGCCGGCACCTGCCGCGCGCGGCCGCTGAGCTTCCCATCGGCGCCGACGATGATGTTGCCGTCCTCGTGCACCGGCGCGATCGTCATCGGTCCGGGCGGACAGGTGAGCCGGGCCTCGGCCAGCAGCCAGCCGGCGAGCAGCGTCTCGGCAAGCGGCACCGGCGCGGCAAATCGCCCGGCAACACGCAGCACCGCAAACCCGTCCGCGATCTCGGCGCCGGCGCCGGCAAACGCGTCCGACACCCATGTCAGCGGCAGCCCCGACTCTTCGAGCGCATCCCACAGCGCCTTCGGCCACTCGCCCTTCTCGGCCTTGTTGACGGTCTCCGCCTCGCACAAATCCTGAAAAATCCGCGTCGCGGTATCGGTGATGATCGAGTCGGGCATGTCCTTCCCCGGCGGCAAGCCTTGCCGGATCGAACCACGCCCCTGCCGGCTTGACAAGCGCGCCCCATGCTCGCCTGACCGGCACGACGACCGTTCCGGCTTGGCGGCCGCAGCCAGGGTCCGCCGCAGGAACCGGGCCTTGCGTGCCCCGTTGGCAGGGAAAGCGGCGACATGCCGCCGCGCGCGGAGACGACGATGATCGGCCAACCCATTGCAGACGCCGGCAAGCCTAACCGGCGCCAATTTCTCGGTGTTTCGACCGTCGGCATGGCGGCAATGGGCGCCGCCGCCGGTTTCGCCGCCTCGTCGCCGCCGGCGCTCGCCGCGCCGGCGAAAAATGCCAGTCTGACGCACACCAAGATCGTCGGCCTGATGCTGGCCCATGAGCAGTTCCGGCTGCCCGAGCTGATCGAGATCGGCCAGGCGGCGGCGCGTGCGGGCTTCGGTCTGCTGGCGACGAGCGATCATTTCCAGCCCTGGCAGGCCAACGAACAGCACGCCGGTGCGGC
>JAFAWI010000689.1 GCA_019241915.1 Alphaproteobacteria bacterium | reverse complement strand
GCAGCTCGGCGCCGCTGCCGATCGCCAGCGCGATCGGCAGCGTGCCGAAGATCGCCGCCATCGTCGTCATCATGATCGGCCGGAAGCGCAAGGTCGCAGCCTCGTAGATCGCTTCTTCGGCCGATTTGTCCTCGCTGCGGCGACGCTCCAGCGCGAAGTCGATCATCATGATCGCGTTCTTCTTGACGATGCCGATCAGCATGATGAGGCCGATGATCGCGATCACCGAGAGGTCGAAGCCGAACAGCATCAGGCAAAGCAACGCGCCGACGCTCGCCGGCGGCAGGCTCAACAGGATCGTGATCGGGTGGACAAAGCTTTCGTAGAGCACGCCGAGCACGACGTAGACCGCGAAGATTGCGGTCGCGATCAACAGCGGCTGGGTCGACAGCGAGCTTTGGAAGGCGCTTGCCGTGCCCTGGAACGAGGTCTCGACCGTTTTCGGCAGACCCATTTGTTGCGTCGCCTGCCCGATGCGGTCCACCGCCTGGCCCAATGCGGTACCCGGCGCCAGGTTGAATGAGATCGTCACCGCGGGGAATTGGCCCTGGTGGTTGACCGCAATCGTCGTCGTCGCCGGCTTCATCGTGGCGAAATCGCTGAGCGGGATCAGCTGCCCGCTCGTGCTGTGGACATAGAGCCGCGACAGCGCCGAAGGGTCTTCCTGGTATTGCGGGGCGACTTCGAGCACGACGTGGTAGGTGTTCAGCGGCGCATAGATCTGCGTCACGTATTGCTGGCCGAACGCGCCGTACAGCGTGTTCTCGATCGTACTGGGACTGACCCCCAGCCGCGCGGCCAGGTCGCGGTCGATGGTCAGCGTCATTTGCGGGCTGGTGCTTTCGAGGTCGCTGGCGACGTCCTGCAGCCCCGGCACGCCCTTCAGCTTGTCTTCGACCTTGGGAGCCCATTGGTAAAGCTCCTGCATGTCGATGTCCTGCAGCGTGTACTGGTATTGCGTGCGGCTGAGGCGGCCGCCGATGCGGATGCTGACGACCGGCTGCAGATAGGTCGTCATGCCCGGCACCTTGGCCAACTCCGGCCGCAGCCGCTGCATCACCTTGCCGATCGGGTCGCGCTGGTTTTGCGGCTTGAGGCTGATGAACATGCGCCCGGTGTTGAGGCCGGAGCTGCCGCCGCCACCGATCGCGGCGCCGACGGTCGCGATCGCCGGGTCCTTCATCACCACCGCGGCGGCGCGCTGTTGCAGATCGGCCATGCCCATAAACGACACATCGGGCGACGCCTCGGTAAAGGCGTAGAGCATCCCGGTATCCTCGTCCGGGAAGAACCCTTTCGGGATGACGGCGATCAGCACCCCGGTCAGCACGATCAGCGCGATGTTGGCCAGCATCACCCACAGCCGCCGCCGCAGGGTCCACTTCAGCAGCCGGCCATAGCGCTCGAAGACGTACTCGAAGGCGCCCTCGCTCCAGCGATAGAGGCGACCGTGCGTCATCGTGCGCGGGTCTTTGAGGAACAGCGCCGCCATCATCGGCGACAGCGTGAGCGCGATCACCGCCGACAGGACAATCGCGGTGGTGACGGTGATCGCAAACTCGCGAAACAGCCGGCCGACGATCCCGCCCATGAACAGCAGCGGGATAAACACCGCGATCAGCGACACCGTGATCGAGACGATGGTAAAGCCGATCTCGGCCGAGCCTTTGAGCGCCGCGCTCGGCGCGTCGTCGCCCTGTTCGAGATGGCGGAAGATGTTTTCAAGCATCACCACCGCGTCGTCGACAACGAGACCCACCGCGAGCGTCAGCGCCATCAGCGACAGATTGTCGAGGCTGTAGCCGCACAGATAGAGCACCGCAAAGCTGCCGACGAGCGACAGCGGCACGGTGATGCTCGGGATCACGGTGGCCCACAGGCTGCGCAGGAACGCGAAAATCACCGCGACCACGAGCACGATCGTGAAGCCCAAGGTTTTTTTGACGTCGGCAAAGCTGGCGCTGATCGACAACGAGCGGTCGCTGACCATGATCAGCTTGATCGCCGGCGGGATGCCGGCCTGCAGCGTCGGCAGCATCTTTTTGATGCGATTGACCAGCTCCAGCGTATTGGATCCCGGCTGTCGCCAGATACCGATCATTTCGCCGATGTGGTTGTTGACCCAATCGAGCTGCAGCGGCTGGTCGGAGCCGTCGACGACGCGACCGATATCGGCGATGCGCACCGGGTTGCCGTTATGGTAGGCAACGATGACCTGCGCCAGCTGGCTGACCTGCAGCAGCTGGCTGTTGGCGCCGATCTGATAGGCCTGCTGCGGGCCCTGCAGCGTGCCGATCGGCTGCTGAACCGTGTTGCTGCTGATCGCGCTGGCAACGTCGTCGATCCCGAGACCGCGCGCGGCCAGCGCGCCGGGGTTGACCTGGACGGTCGGCGCATATTTCTGCTCGCCGAAAATTATCACTTGTCCGACATCGGGCAGCATCGAGATGCGCTGCGCGATGTCGAGGTCGGCGAACTGATCGAGCTCGTGCAGCGTCATCACGTCCGAGGTGAGGCCCAGGATCAGCACCGGCTGGTCCGCCGGGTTGACCTTTTTGTAGGTGGGCGGGTTCGGCAGGTTTTTTGGCAGCTGACCGCCGGCGGCGTTGATCGCCGCCTGCACGTCGGTGGCGGCTCCGTCGATCTGCCGCGACAGGTCGAATTGCAGCGAAATGACGGTGGTGCCCTGGACGCTGGTCGAGGTGATCTGGTTGACCCCGGGCAAGACTGCGAACTGCCGTTCCAGCGGCTGAGCCACCGAAGAGGCCATGATCTCAGGGCTGGCGCCGGGCAACGTTGCCGTCACTTGCAGGGTGGGAAAGTCGACCGTCGGCAGCGCCGCGACCGGCAGCAGGCCGTAACCGATCGCGCCGCCGACAAACAGCGCCGCCATTAACAGCGCGGTCGCGATCGGCCGCCGGATGAACGGCGCGGAGATGTTCATCGGCGCCGGACGGTCACCGCGGCTTGATCCCGCCGCCGCCGGGAGCTGGGGTGTTGATGCCGGTGCTGCCGACCCCTTGCGGGCCGATTTCCGGCTCCTGCGCGTTCATCTGCCCCGGCGCGCCGTCCTGCAGCGCGACCCTAGCGCCCGGGTAAAGACGGTTCTGGCCCGACACGACGACCCTGTCGCCGGCTTGCAGCCCGTTGCCGATCAGCGCGATGTTGCTCTCGACGTGCACGACCGTCACCGCTCGGTTCTCGACCGTGCTGTCGTCCTTGACGACATAAGCGAAAGCGCCGTTCGGCCCCATCTGCACCGCAGCCGACGGGACCGTCACGCCGTCTTTGACCGTGTCGAGGATCAGGTGCGCGTTGAC
>JAFAWI010000575.1 GCA_019241915.1 Alphaproteobacteria bacterium | reverse complement strand
GCGCGGTCCGACAGGATCAGGATGTTGTGCCCGGCGAGCACCGCCTCGGTCGCCGCGTGGCAGATGCTGTCGAGCGCCGGCTCGACCCCGGCCGCGCCTTCCGCCGCCGGCCAGGTGATATCGAGCGTGTCGGTTTTGAACTTGCCGTCCGCCAGTTTCTCGATGTTGCGTATCTTGTCGAGATCGCCATCGGTGAGGATCGGCTGCGCCACTTCGAGCCGGTGATGGGTGCCGACCGCGTGACCGAGCAGGTTCGGCCGCGGCCCGATCATCGAGATCAGCGACATCACCAGCTCCTCGCGGATCGGGTCGATCGGCGGATTGGTGACCTGCGCGAAGTTCTGCTTGAAGTAGTTGTAGAGCACCTTGGGCTTGTTGGAGAACGCCGCCAGCGGCGTGTCGGTGCCCATCGAGCCGACTGGGTCGTCGCCGTCGCGCGCCATCGGTTCGAGGAAGAACGAAACATCCTCCTGCGTATAGCCGAACGCCTGCTGCAGTTCGAGCCGAGTCGCGGGGTCGTTGGCGCGCGCTGGGATCGAGCTTTCGCCCGGCTCGGGCAGCTCGGAAAGCTTGTATTGGGTCTGCTTGAGCCAGGCCTCGTAGGGATGCTCGGCGGCGAGCTTCTGTTTGATCTCGTCGTCGCCGATGATACGGCCTTCTTCGAGGTCGATCAGCAGCATCTTGCCGGGCTGCAGCCGCCACTTGCGGACGATCTTCTCCTCCGGCACCGGCAGCACCCCGGCCTCCGACGCCATGATGACATGATCGTCGTCGGTGACGATGTAGCGCGCCGGGCGGAGCCCGTTGCGATCGAGCGTAGCACCGATCTGACGGCCGTCGGTAAAGGCGATTGCCGCCGGCCCGTCCCATGGCTCCATCAGCGCCGCGTGGTACTCGTAGAAGGCGCGGCGATCGTTATCCATCAGCGGGTCGGCCCACGCCTCCGGGATCAGCATCATCATCGCATGCGCCAGCGAATAGCCGCCGGCGGTGACCAGCAGCTCCAGCGCGTTGTCGATGCAGGCGGTGTCCGACTGGCCGGGCAGGATCAGCGGCACCAGCTTGCCGAGATCGGCCCCCATCAGCTCGGACGACATTGCCTGCCGGCGCGCCGAAATCCAGTTGACGTTGCCGCGCACCGTATTGATCTCGCCGTTGTGGCAGAGGAAGCGGTACGGGTGCGCGAGGCGCCAACTGGGAAAGGTGTTGGTCGAGAAACGCTGATGCACCAATGCCAGCGCCGACACGGTCAGCGGGTTGCGCAGATCCTCGTAGAAGCTGCCAATCTGCGGCGCCAGCAGCAGGCCCTTGTAGACCACGGTTCGGGTCGAGAAGGACGGGATGTAGAAATCGCGCAGCCCCGGCAGCCCGTGCCGTTCCGCCAGGTTCGTCACCCGGTTAAGCGTCTGCTTGCGGATCGTCAGGATTTTGCGCTCGAACGCATCCTGGTCGGCAATCCCATCTCCGGCGCAGACAATGGCCTGCGCTATATGCGGCATGGTTTCGAGCACCCGTTGCCCGAGACCGGTGGTGTCGGTCGGCACGTCGCGCCACGCCAGCAGCTCCTGCCCCTCGACGCGAACAAAACGTTCGAGATGCGCGACGGCGAAGGCGCGGGCATGCTGCTCCATCGGCAGGAAGCACATCGCGATGGCGTATCGGCCGGGCGGCGGCAGCGTCAGCCCGCGCTCCTCGCACCAATGGCGCAACAGCGCGTCCGGCGTTTGGATCAGACAGCCGGCGCCGTCGCCGACCAGCGGGTCGGCGCCAACCGCACCGCGATGATCGAGGTTGACCAGGATCTCCAGGCCGCGGCGGATGATGTCGTGCGATTTTCGGCCCTTGATGTTGACGACAAAGCCGACGCCGCACGAGTCGTGCTCGTTGCGCGGGTCGTACAGTCCGGGTCCTCTTGCCTCGGTGATCGTCATCGGCCCATTCCCGCAGTTCGACGGGACGCCATCGGCGCGCACAGCGGACGATTATGACATGTCGCCGCCATGCACACTAGGACAGTATACATGACTTATCTCAACGGCCGGATCCCGCGTCCCAGCCGAGCCGGGCTCTTGCTGTGTCGGCCGCGCCGGCCGGTGAGCCGACAGTCCGGGCTAACCCGCCGCCTGTTGCTTGAAACGCCGGCCGGCGAGATAGTGCGCACCGGCGGGACCGCATTTCTCCGTATGCGGAGTGCCGGCGGCCAACGTGCACATGTCGCCCGCCTGGAAAACTTCCGGCTTGCCGTTGCGTGTGATCGTCATCTCGCCGTCGACCAGCAGCACGCACGCATCGAATTCGTGCTGATGCTCCGGATTGAAGTGATGTGCCTCCATCCGCCGGTCGACGATCTCGCCGTACCCTTCCGCCCGGCACTTCTGCTCGAATTCCGCCTGGTTCATCTCGGTCGCTCCTCGTGCCGCTCCGAGGGCGATGCTACCACACCGGCTCGGACAATGCGGGAATCGTTCACGCTCGCGCCGTCCCCCCCGGCCGGCGATAAAACGGTGTTCCCGCCGAATTACCCGATGCCGTACTTTTTGCCCCAGCCGAGCCCCGCCAACGTGTCGCCTTTGGGGCGGTACTCGCAGCCGATCCACCCGTCGTAGCCGAACTCGTCGAGCAGGTCGAACAGGTACGGATAGTTGATCTCGCCGACATCCGGCTCGTGGCGGCCGGGCGTGCCGGCGATCTGGATGTGCGGATACATGCCGTACAACTCGCGGATCGTCGGCGCCAAGTCGCCACGCATGATCTGCACGTGGTAGAGGTCGAGCTGCAGCCGAAGGTTCGGCCGGCCAACCGCTTCGATGATCGGCATCGCCTGTGCCGTGGTGTTGAGGTAGTAGCCGGGGATGTCGCGCGTGTTGATCGGCTCGATGATCGCGGTAATGCCTTCCCGCGCCAGCCGGTCGGCTGCCCAGCGCAGATTGTCGATATAAGTTGGCAGCGCCTCGATTTTGTCGCGCCCCTCTGGCCACAGCCCGGCCATAGCGTGGATGGTCTTGCATCTGGTCGCTTTAGCGTAGGGGATCGCGGTCTCGACCGCGGCCATGAACGCCTGCTGGCGGCCGGGGATCGCGGCAAAGCCCCGCTCCCCTTTCGACCAATCTCCGGGCGGCAGGTTGAACAGCGCCAAGGTCAGGTTGTTCTTTTGCAGCTTTTCGGCAATGGCCTCCGCCGGGAAATCGTACGGAAACAGAAACTCGACGCCCTTGAAGCCGGCTTTGGCCGCCGCGTCGAAGCGGTCGAGAAAGTTCGGGATCTCCTGGAACATCATGCTGAGATTGGCGGCAAATTTCGGCATCGCGTCATCCTTGGCTGCCGGGGCGCTAGGCGCCGCGGCGGGTCAGCTCGATATAGCCGCGCGCATCGACCCGCGCGTCGAAATTGCGCCCGACGACAGTTGAGGTCTCGTCCTCGACGACCACCGCCGGCCCGGGGATGGTCGCGCCCGGCTGGAGCGCCGTTCGCTCGTAAATGGCGACATCGACGAATTCGGCGGTCTCCGGATCGAACACCGCGCGGCGGCGCGACGGTGCGGCGGCAAAGGCGGCGGGCAGCGCCGGCAAGCGCTCCTCGCTGCGCGGTTCAGGGGCGGTGACCAGGACCACCCAGCTCAACACCTCGACCTCGACGCCCGGGATCACACGGCTGTAGAGCCGGCGGTAGGCCTCCTCGAACGCCGCGACGATCTCAGCCGCGTCTTCGCGCCGGTAGGTCTTGGCCGTCAGCGGCACCGCGATCTCATGACCCTGGCCGCGATAGCGCATCAGCGCCGAGCGGGTTTCCGTCAACGGGGCGTCGGCCGCGCCGCGGCGCACGATCGCCTCGGCCTCGGCGTACATCGTTGCCAGCAACGCGTTGGCGGCGGTGGGGTCGAAGGCGTCGAGCCGCTGCAATTGCGAACGGACGATCTCGTAGGAGATCGGCGCGCGCAGAAAGCCGACCGCGGAGCCGACGCCAGCGTTCGACGGCACCAACACCCGGTCGAGGCCGAGTTTGTCGGCCATGCGCGAGGCGTGCAGCGGCGCGGCGCCGCCAAACGCAACGAGGGTGCGGCCGCGCGCGTCCTTGCCGCTTTCGATAGCGTGCACGCGCGCGGCATTGGCCATGTTCTCGTCGACGATCTCGCTGACCCCGAGCGCCGCCAGCTCCAGCGCCAGATCGAGCTTGCCGGCCACCTCGCGCCGCATGGCGCCCTCGGCAGCGTCGCGGTCGAGCGCCATGCGGCCGCCCGAGAACCCGGCCGGATCGATGCGGCCGAGCAGCAGGTCGGCATCGGTGACGCTCGGCCGATCGCCGCCCTGGCCGTAGCAGGCGGGGCCGGGGTCGGCGCCGGCGCTGTCGGGGCCGACGGTGATGCGCTTCAACCGATCGACACGGGCGATCGATCCGCCGCCGGCGCCGATCTCGACCATCTCGATCACCGGAATGCGCAGCGGCAGGCCGCTTCCCTTCTTGAAGCGGTAGACCCGCGCGACTTCAAACGCCCGGCTGGTCTGCGGCTGGTAATCGTCGATCAGGCAGATTTTCGCGGTGGTGCCGCCCATGTCGTAGGACAGCACCTTGTCGAGCTTGCATTGGCGCGCGATGTGGACCGCGAAGATCGCGCCGCCGGCGGGCCCGGATTCGACCAGCCGCACCGGAAACCGGATCGCAGTCTCGACGGTCGTGAGGCCGCCCCCGGAGGTCATCAGGAACAGTGGACAGACAAAGCCCTGTGTCTGCAGCAGCGCTTCGAGATTGACAAGATAACGGCCCATCATCGGCTGCACATAGGCATTGGCACAGGCGGTCGAGAGCCGCTCGTATTCGCGCATCTCCGGCGACACGTCCGACGACAGCGTCATCGTGACGCCGCCGAGCCGCGGCATCAGCAGCTCCCTCGTCCGCTGTTCGTGCGCTGGGTTGACATAGCTGTGGAGGAAGCCGATCGCGACGCTTTCCACGCCAGCTGCGTCAAGCCGCTCGGCCAGCGCGACGACCGCATTTTCGTCGAGCGGCGTCACCACCCGACCGCGCGCGTCGATCCGCTCCGGAACGACAAACCGCAGGCGTCGCGGCACCAACGGCGGCGGCAGGTCGATATTGACGTCATACTGCTCGAACCGGTTCTCGTGCCGGATCTCGATCGTGTCGCGGAAACCCTCGGTGGTGACGAGGGCAGTCGTGGCCCCTTTACGCTCGATGATCGCATTGGTGGCGAGCGTCGTGCCGTGGATGATGATCGAGAGGTCCTGCGGCGCCAGACCCGCCTCATCGAGAACCGCATGGATTGCCGCCAGCACGCCGCGCTCGGGCGCGTGCGGCGTCGTCAGCAATTTGGCGCTGTACCTCGCATCGTCGCTCTCCAGCGCGACATCGGTAAACGTGCCGCCGATATCGACCCCGAGCCTTGCAACCCCACGTCGTGCCTCGCCCGTTTTTGCCACTCGCCGACCCGCGCCTTGTTGCTTGCGACGGCGCGCAGGTTCGGCGCTGGCGCCGGCCGGTGTCAACCGTTGCCGAGCGCGGCAGCGGCGTCTTCAAGACGGTTTCGGCTGCACCGGGTCGCGTTTTAACATAGCCCGGCGACGGGCAGTTCCGAATGCCCTCGAGATCGGCAGCACATGAGGGACGAGCATGAGCTATCCGTCGACGGCGCCGCGCTCCCACCAGATCGATGTGATCGATCAGATCAGCCGCGCCTATCGCGTTGTCGTGGACAATCTTCAGCTGGTCGTCGAGATCGCGCTCCTGCCCTATCTGATCGTGCTCGGGATCGACCTGGTGGCGTTCCTGATTCCCGGCACCGGCCTGTTTGGCCGTCTGCTCGCGGGACTCGTGCATGCCATCGGCTTTCTTGCGTTCGGCTCGGTCTTCGTGGTGCGGTGGCACCGCTTTGTGCTGCTTGGCGAACGGGTCGGCGGCGGCCTGATCCCTGCCGGGTGGGTGGATTTTGTCATGACCGGGATCAAGCTCGGCGTATTGATCTTCGCCGGCTGGGTGGTGTTGCTGTTGCTGGCGTTGGTGCCGCCGCAGGCGCTGACCGCGCCGTTGGCCGCCGTCGGCGGCTTTGCCCTCGCCTTGGCTGCGCTGCGGGTCTCGCTGGTGTTTCCGGCGGCGGCGGTCCGGCGTCCGGTCGGTCTGCGCACCGCATGGAATTGGATCGAGGGCAATTTCTGGCGCCTGTTGGCTAGCGCCATCGGCTGCTATTTGCCGTTCATCGTTGTGCAAGCGGTGGTGGGCGCCGTCGCGCCTGCTTTCCCTTCTTTGATCTGGATCGTCTTCGAAGCGGTTCGCCTGGCGGTATCCTTCGCCGGAAGCGCGGTTGCCGCCGCGATGCTCGCCCATTTGTACCGCGACATTACCGGCGGCCCCGAGGCTGCCCCTTAGGCTGCCGCGATTGCGCCGCGCGCCCGGCGCAAATTCGCCATTCTCGGCCGCAACGATCGCCAAAACCTCGAAGGAAGGCGGCGGCGATGAGACTGTTGCGCGATGCCCGGCTCGGGCTGGTGTTGCTGTGCAGCGGCGCAGTTTCGGCGCCTGCCGCCGATCTCACCCTGAAGCGGGTGACGCTGTCGAGCGGCGGGGTCGGCTATTTCGAGTACGAAGCCGTGGTCGAGGCCGACGCGACGCTGACGCTGGGCGTGCCGCTCAACCAAGTCGACGACGTGTTGAAGAGCCTCGTGGTTTATGACCAGAGCGGACGGGCGGGCGAAATCACGCTGCCGGGCCGCGAGCCGCTGGCGGAAGGGTTCAGCGACCTGCCGTTCGACCAGAAGGCGCTCGGTTCGCTTGCCGATCTGCTTAACGCGCTGCAAGGCGCGGAAATCCGGATCGCCGGCGATAAGCCGTTTAGCGGCCGCTTGCTGCATGCCGAACATGAAGCCGTGCACAACCGAGACGGCGTCACCGAGAGCCGTGCCCGGCTGAGCGTCATGAGCGATGAAGGGCTGCGTCAGATCACGATCAAGGATCTCGACACGGTCGAGTTCACCGACCCGGCGATTGCGGCCCAGGTCAAGACCGCGCTGATGCGCGTTGCGGCCTACCGCGCCCAGGGCCGTCGCCAGCTCAGTCTGACGACGCATGGCGGCGGCAAACGCACGGTGCGGGTCGGCTACGTCGTCGGCATGCCGCTGTGGAAGGCGACCTACCGGCTGAGCCTTGCGGCCGATCCCGCCGCGGCAACGGCGCGGCTGCAGGGCTGGGCGGTGCTCGAAAATTTTAGCGGGCAGGGCTGGAGCGATGTCGAGCTGACCCTGCTGTCCGGCAACCCGGTGACCTTCCGCCAGGCGCTCTACGAGAGCTATTACGTGCTGCGGCCCAGCGTACCGGTCGAGTCGGGCAACCGCGTGCTGCCGCCGCCGGACAGTGGCGCCTTCGCCGAGACCGCGGCAAAAGCGGCTGAGAACGCGCCCCGAGACGCGACAAGACGCGCCGAGCGGCCGGTCGGCGGGATGGCTCAGCTCGCGGCGCCAGCGACATCGGCCCCGATGCCGGTGCCGGCGCCGGCGGCGCCACCCCCGGCGCAGATCGATCAAGCGGCCGCCGCGGAAAACGCCTCGCAAGTCGCGTTTATCTTGCCCTACAAGGTCAATGTCGCGGCCGGCCAAAGCCTGGTCGTGCCGCTGATCGACCTCGAGCTGCCGGCCGCGCGCGTCGATCTATATCAGCCGGCGACGGCGCAATCGCACCCGCTGGTCGCGATCGAGTTGACGAATGCCGCCGACACCGGGCTTCCGCCCGGCGTGCTGACGCTTTACGAGCAGACCGGTGCGGGCGCGCAGTATCTTGGCGATGCCCGGCTCGCCGTGTTTCCGACCGGCGAGAAGCGGTTGCTGAGCTACGCCGTCGACAACAAGGTCACGGTCACATCCGACGACTCAATGCAGCAGCCGATCGTCAAAGCTACTGTTGCGCAAGGCGTCATGCACCTCACGCGGCTGCGTCGGCGTACCGTGACATACAAAATCTCCGCGAGCGCCGCGCCGCCGCGCCTGATGATCGAGCAGGCGAAGCTGAGCGACTTCAAGCTCGTCGAACC
>JAFAWI010000587.1 GCA_019241915.1 Alphaproteobacteria bacterium | reverse complement strand
CACATCGTAGGGCCGCCGCGTATCGGCCGGCACCACACCGTACAGCTCCTCGGGCGCATAGAGCGGCTCGCGCGGCTCGCGCACATCGAGCGTTACCCGCTTCACGCGGTTCAGATTGCCGACGATGCGCCGCGCGATGCCGAGCGCATGACGGTCGTCGCGCGCGTAATGGTCGGTGACGCCGGAGGTGCGGCTGTGCACATCGGCGCCGCCCAGCTCCTTCGCCGACACCGCCTCGCCGGTCGCCGCCTTGACCAGCGGCGGCCCGCCGAGAAAGATCGTGCCCTGGTCGCCGTCCTTGCCGGCGACGATGATGCTCTCGTCCGACATCGCCGGCACATAGGCGCCGCCCGCAGTGCACGACCCCATGACGATCGCGATCTGCGGGATGCCGGCCGCCGACATCTGCGCTTGGTTGTAGAAGATGCGGCCGAAATGCTCGCGGTCGGGAAACACCTCGTCCTGCGCCGGCAGGAACGCGCCGCCGGAATCGACCAGGTAGAGGCACGGCAGCCGGTTCTGCCAAGCGATCTCCTGCGCGCGCAGGTGCTTCTTGACGGTCAGCGGAAAGTAGGTGCCGCCCTTGACCGTCGCGTCATTGGCGACGACGACGCATTCCTCGCCCGCAATGCGGCCGATCCCGGTGACGATCCCGGCCGCCGGCACCTCGTCGCGGTACATCCCGTAAGCCGCAAAGGCCGAGAATTCGAGAAACGCTGAACCCGGATCGAGCAGCCCCCGCACCCGCTCGCGCGCCAACAGCTTGCCGCGCCCCACATGCCGCCGGCGCGACGCCTCGTCCCCGCCGAGCGATATCTGCGCGGTCTTCGCCCGCAGCTCCTCGACTACCCCCCGCATCGCCGCCGCATTGGCCCGAAACCCGTCCGAGCGCGGATCGAGCGCCGTGGCAAGCGGGGGCATGGATGTCGCAGCTCGCCGAAGTTATCAGCTTCTGGTGATCGAGAGGCCACCGTCGACCAACATCGCGGTGCCGCTGGTGAACGAGGCGTCGTCGGAGGCAAGGAACAACACTGCACGAGCGATCTCTTCGGGCCTTGCTGACCGCTTCAGGGCGTGCAAGCCATTGATGAATTCCTGCTTTTCCCTCGTGTTGTTGATCTTGCGAAACATGTCGGTCTCGACCCCGCCGGGAAGGACCGCATTGACCCGCACGCCACTCGGGCCAAACTCGGCCGCCAACGCTTCGGTGAGGCCAATCAGTCCCGATTTGCTCGCCGCATAAGCGGCCATGCCTGGAAAACCGACGGTGTAGCCGACAAACGTCGAGGTAAAGATCACCGAGCCGCCGCCATGTCTGACCATCTCGGCGATCTGGTGCTTTGCACCGAGGAATGCGCCGGTGAGGTTAACAGCGATCGCGTCTTCCCAACCTGCCTTGGACACATCCGTGCTGGGCCCGCCCTCGCCGGCGATGCCCGCGTTGTTGAATCCGATGTCGAGTCGGCCGAACTGCGCAACGGCAAGCCCGACGAGGCCTTTGGCGTAGTCTTCCGAGCGAACATCCCCCGCGAGGGCCGCTGCCGCACCACCGGCAGCCGCGATCTCCGCCACCAACGCGTCGAGCTCGGCCGGGCGTCGAGCGCCGATCACCACCTTGGCCCCCTCGGCGGCGAACAGCTTCGCCGTCGTGCGGCCGATACCGGCGCTTGCGCCGGTGACGATCGCGACCTTGCCGTCCAACCGCCCCATGACCGCTACGCCCCCCGTCTGCCGACACCTCGCCGATGTTACGGCGGCAGGCTCAGACAAACCAGTGCCGGCAGCGCCGGGCGTGTGGACCCGTTCAAGCGGCGGCGCGGATCGCGACGTTTTTGATGTCGGCGCCGACGCTGGGTTCGTACTTGCCGAAGTTCTGCTCGAAGTCGCGGGTCAGACCGCGCGCGGTGTCGTCATAGGCCTTCTTGTTGGCCCACGACGCGCGCGGGTCGAGCACGTCGGCCGGCACGTCGGCGGCGCTTTCCGGCACCAGGAAGCCGAAATTCGGGTCCTTGCGCATCGGCGCGGTTGCGAGCCGTCCGTCGAGCACCGCGCGCAGCAGGCCGCGGGTGTGGCCGATCGCCATCCGCGACCCGGTGCCGTAGGCGCCGCCCGACCAGCCGGTGTTGACCAGCCAGCACCTGGCGCCAAACCGGTTGATGCGGTCGCCGAGCATCTTGGCGTATTCGGTCGGCCGGCGCGGCATGAACGGCGCGCCAAAGCAGGTCGAGAACGTCGCCTGCGGCTCGCTGCCGAGCCCGACTTCGGTGCCGGCGACGCGCGCGGTGTAGCCGGAGAGGAAATGGTACATCGCCTGCTCGGCGTTGAGCTGGGCGATCGGCGGCATCACCCCGAACGCGTCGCAGGTCAGCATGATGACGTTTTTCGGGTGCGGCGCGAGCCCAGTGGCGGAGGCGTTCGGGATATAGTCGAGCGGATAGCACGCGCGGGTGTTCTCGGTCAGGCTGTTGTCGTCGACATCCGGCATCCGCGTGCGCGGATTGAGCACGACATTTTCCAGCACCGTGCCAAACCGCGTGATCGTCGCGTAGATCTCGGGTTCGGCCTTGGGCGACAGGTTGATCACCTTGGCGTAGCAGCCGCCCTCGAAATTGTAGATGCCGCGTGGGCTCCAGCCGTGCTCGTCATCGCCGATCAGCGTGCGGCTCGCGTCGGCCGACAAGGTCGTCTTGCCGGTGCCCGAGAGGCCGAAAAAGATCGCGGCGTCGCCGTTCGGCCCGACATTGGCCGAGCAATGCATCGGCAGCACGTCCCGCGTCGGCAGCACAAAATTGAGGTAGCCGAACACGCATTTCTTGATCTCGCCAGCGTATTCGGTGCCGCCGATCAGTACCAGCCGCTCGGCGAAATTGACAAAGATGAAGGTCTCCGAGCGGATGCCGTCGAGCTCCGGGATCGACTTGAAATGCGGCGCATGGAGGATCGTGAAGGCCGGCTGAAACCCCGGCAGATCGGCATAGGGCGGCCGGATGAACATGTTGCGCGCGAACAGGCTGTGCCACGGACTCGGGCTGACCACCCGCACCGGCAGCCGGTATTCGGGGTCGGCGCCGCAATAGAGGTCCTGCACGAACAGCTCGCGGCCCTGCAGGTAGGCCAGCACACGCTGGTGCAGGCTGGCGAATTGCGCGGGAGTGATCGCCTGGTTGACGCTGCCCCAATCGACCGTGTCGTGGGTGCCGGCCTCGTCGACGATGTACTTGTCGCGCGGGGAGCGGCCGGTGTGCTTGCCGGTGTTGACGACAAAAGCGCCACCGAGACCGATCTCGCCCTGGCGCTGGCGCACCGCGTGCTCGTAGAGGAACGGCATCTGCAGGTTCCAGTGCACCGGCCCGAGATGGCGCATACCCTGCTCTTCGAGGCCGAAGGACGGCTTAGCGCCCGTTACCGGGTTGTCCGCCTTGTCCAAGCTCTTCCTCCTTCATGTCCAGGCCCGCTTGGCACGAGACCGGTCGCGCTAGATAGCGAATTTGCCGCGAGCGGTAAACGCGAAACCGCCAGCAACTTCCGGGCCAGCGCGCGCAATGCGCACTATTCGGCGGCGCGCGCCGCCGACGCCAGCGCCACGAGGGCCGCGCGCGCCGCCGTCGGATCGCGCACCGGCGCCACGGCATGATCGGCAAAGTCGAGCCGCGCGGTCTCATGCTCGCGGCGAAGGTCGATGCCTTCGGGGTCGATCCCGGTCATCCGCCAGCCGCTGCCGGTGCGGCGCAGCAGCCGCGTCGCGTAAAGCGCCACCGCGTCGGCATGGTCGGCATTCATATGCGCGACGATGTCGCCTTCCGCCGTCGCGAGGGCTGCGGCGCCGCCGGCGAACCGCAGTTCCGCCGCCTCGATCCACGAGATGCGGCCGAAGCCCGCGACAAGATGGCCGCGGCCGATGGTCACCCGGTACAACCGGAAATCGCCGAACCCGGCGTATTGCGCCGCACCGGGATGTCGGCCGGTGAAACGGGACAGCAAGCGCGGATCGTCGTCAGACGGCGCCGCCTCGCCCAGCAGGCTCAGCCGCGGCGCAGCCAGCGGGTCGGTGCTTGCCGCACCGGACGGGTGGTCGGCGCGGCCGCCGTCGAACAACAGCGAGACGCGCGGGTCGGCGGCGATGTTGCGGCTGTGCTGCGCCAGGTCGGAGAGCAGCAGCAGCGGACTGGCGTCGTGGTCGCACACGACGGCGACAAGCGACGCGTAGGGCTGACCGTCCATCGCCGTGGCCAGCACGGTGTGCCGCTGCCGGCGCATCAGCCGGCGGCATTCGGCGCCGCGGTCAACGGGTTCGTTCATGTCCGGCCCTTTTTGTTCGCCACCGAGCGGCCATATTTTGAGGGAACACAATTATTGCGCCGGTGTCGTACCATTGACACGGGCTGCGTGGCGGGCCCGGCGGGGGGACAGACTTTGGCCAACACGATCGCACTTGTCGATGACGACCGGAACATCCTCGCTTCGGTCGCGATGGCGCTCGAAGCGGAGGGCTTCGCGGTGCGCTGCTACGCCGACGGGGCAGAGGCCTTGAAGGGCCTCGGCGCACAACCGGTCGATGTCGCGGTGCTCGACATCAAGATGCCGCGGATGGACGGCATGGAGTTGCTGGCGCAGCTGCGCCGGCACAGCCCGACACCGGTGATCTTTCTCACCTCGAAAGACGACGAGGTCGACGAGCTGCTCGGCTTGCGCATGGGCGCCGACGACTACATCAAAAAGCCGTTCTCGCAGCGCCTGCTGATCGAGCGCATCCGCGCGCTGCTGCGGCGCGGTGACCTGGCGCGCGAGCGCGACGATTTGCAGGGCGAGCCGCCGATCGTGCGCGGGCAGCTGACCCTCGACCCGGGCCGTCACCTGTGCACCTGGCAGGGCGATCCGGTCGAACTCACGGTTACCGAGTTCCTGATCCTCAAGTCGCTGGCGCAACGGCCGGGCCACGTCAAGAACCGCGACCAGTTGATGGACGCGGCCTACGGCGAGCACATCTACGTCGACGACCGCACCATCGACAGCCACATCAAACGCCTGCGCAAGAAATTCAAGGCGGTCGACAACGAGTTCGCCCAGATCGAGACGCTGTATGGCGTCGGTTATCGATATCGCGAACACTGAAGCGGCACCGCAGGCCGACGCGGCGCCCGGGACCACGGCAGCCCCGCCGCCCGCGCCTGCGGTGCACCTCCCGGCGCGGGCGGCCGAGAGCGAGGCGCCGCGGCGCCGGCGCGGGCGGCGGCCGCGCCTGTCGCCGCTGACCCGGCGCATCGTGGCGGTCAACGTGCTGCCGCTTGCCCTGCTGGCGCTCGGATTCCTCTATCTCGGCAAGTTCGAGGCGAGCCTGATCGGCCAGCAGGTCGAGGCGCTGCGCACGCAAGGCGAAATCTTCGCCGCCGCCCTCGGCGAGGGGGCGGTTCTCGACTCGCCGGACGAGGGGGAAACCCTGCTGCCGGACCTGGCGCGGCAGATGATGCGGCGCCTGGTGGCGCCGACGCATACCCCCGCGCGGCTGTTCGATCGCGACGGCAAGCTGATCGCTGACAGCCGCGTGCTGTCGGGACCGGGCGACGCGGTCGAGGTTTCGGAGCTGCCGCCGCCGGACAACAAGGGCGAGCTCACCCGCTTCGGCCTCCGCGCCTACGACTGGCTGACCGGCCTGCTGCCGCACCCGCGCGGCTACCCCGACTATCGCGGCGGCAGCTCGGCCGCCGACTTCCCCGAGGCCGACCGCGCCTTGCACGGCGAGACCGGCTCGGCGGTGCGCCGCGACCCGAGCGACAGCGGGCTCGTCATCAGCGTTGCGGTGCCGGTGCAGCGCTACAAGGAGGTGCTTGGTGCGGTGATGCTGTCGAGCGCCAACGGCGACATCGAGGCCGAGCTGCGCACCGTGCGCTTCGAGGTGCTGCGCATTTTCGGCGTGGCGCTGCTGGTGACCCTGCTGTTGTCGATGTATCTCGCTGGCACGATCGGCCGGCCGATCCGCCGCCTCGCCGAGGCGGCGGAACGGGTGCGCGGCCGGGGCGCCCGGGTCGATATCCCGGATCTCACCCGGCGCGGCGACGAGATCGGCGATCTGTCCCGCTCGCTGCGCGAGATGACCGATGCGCTGTGGCTGCGCATGAGCGCGATCGAAAGTTTTGCCTCCGACGTCGCCCACGAGATCAAGAACCCGCTCTCGTCGCTGCGCAGCGCGGTCGAGACCGCGGTGCGGATCGACGACCCGCTCAAGCAGCAGCGCCTGCTCGCGATCATCCTCGACGATGTCGAACGGCTGTCGCGGCTGATCACCGATATTTCCGACGCCTCGCGGCTCGACGCCGAGATGAGCCGCGATGTGCTCGAGCCGATCAATCTTGCCGCGATGCTGCGCGCGCTCGTCGATATCCACGAGACGACGCGCAGCGAGGGCGCGGCGCGGGTCGTGCTGAGCCTTCCTGACCGGCGCCGCGACCTGTTCGTCCAGGGCCTGGAGAGCCGTCTCAGCCAGGTCTTCCTCAACCTGATCAGCAACGCCGTCTCGTTCAGCCCGCCGGGCGGCGAAATCCGCATTACCGCGCGCGAAGACGGGCGCGCGGTAATTGTGAGCATCGACGACGACGGCCCCGGTATTCCGGGCGAAAAGCTGACGACGATCTTCGACCGCTTCTATACCGAGCGTCCCGCAGCCGAAAAATTTGGCACGCATTCGGGTCTCGGCCTGTCGATCTCGAAGCAGATCGTCGAGGCGCATCGCGGCCGCATCTGGGCCGAGAACCGGCGCGACGCGACGGGCACCGTATGCGGCGCGCGCTTCCTGCTCCGCCTGCCGCAGGCATAAGCAGCGGCCCGCTGTGCCATCGTCGGGCGCGAACGAAATCCTTTGGCATGCTACGGCGGTGGCGCTCGCCGGCCGGGCGGTGCTGCTCCGCGGCCCCTCCGGCTGCGGCAAATCCGATCTCGCCCTGCGGCTAATCGACGCCGGTGCGCGTCTCGTCGCCGACGACCAAACCCGCCTGTGGCGTCATGGGGGCCGGCTCGTCGCCGCTGCCCCGGCGCCGATTGCCGGTCTTATCGAGGTGCGCGGGATCGGCATCCTGCGGCTCGACGCGCTGAAAGCGGCGCCGTTGTTCCTGATCGCCGATCTGGCCGCCCCAGATCGGATTGAACGCCTGCCGGAGCCGCGCAGCGAGACCATCCTCGGCATCGCCATCCGGCGCATCGAGGTCGCGCCGTTCGAAAGCTCGGCGCCGGCAAAGCTGCGCCTTGCACTGGCTGCCGCCGCCGGCGACGGAACCGGGCCGCAATTTACCGGCTGACCGTTGCGCTGCGGCCGCCGCCCATCACGAATTGTTGCAACGTCATGACCGACATGCACGAAGCGTGATGACGAACGCCGCGGACAGGATTATATGGCGGCGATCCTCACCCGCCGGCGGATGGCATAGGCGGCATGCGGATCGAGCGCCGAGTGGTCTCTGCCCCCAAAAGCGACCGCCCTAACTGCGTGACCGAAACCCTCAGTTGAGCACCACCGTACCGAGCCCCTGTCGCCGGGGCCGCATCTCCTCAATCGATCGCCGCTTCCGCGGCGCGCGCCGGCGATGATCGGCATTGTGCTGGTCACGCATGGGCGGCTGGCGGCCGAGTTTGTCGCCGCGCTCGAGCACGTCGTCGGACCGCAGCTGCAGATCGCGGCGGTATGCATCGGTCCCGACGACGACATGGAGCAGCGCCGCCTGGAGATACTCAGCTCGATCAGCCGGGTGGACAGTGGCGAAGGCGCCGTGCTGCTGACCGACATGTTTGGCGGCACGCCGTCCAACCTCGCGATCTCGGTGATGGACCGCGCCAAAATCGAGGTCATCGCCGGGATCAACCTGCCGATGCTGATCAAGCTGGCCAGCCTGCGCCAGACCGAGGGCTTGAACCGCGCGGTACTCGGCGCGCAGGAGGCAGGACGCAAATACATCAACGTCGCCTCGCAGCTGTTGGCGGATGCGCAGCGATGAGCGCCGAGCCGTCCGGCAACGCTTCCGGCGGTTCGCCCGAGGCCGAAGCGGCGGCGGCCACCGCCCGGCGCATCGTCACGATCTGCAACCAGAAGGGCCTGCATGCCCGCGCGGCGGCACGCTTCGTCAAGACCGCGCACGAGTTCGACGCCGACATCTGGGTGCGCAAGAACGGCAGCATCGTCTCGGGCCGGTCGATCATGGGGCTGATGATGCTGGCGGCGGCAGCGGGTGCCGAGCTACAAATCTCGGCCGCCGGCCCGGACGCCGATGCAGCGGTCGAAACGCTGGCGCGCCTGGTCGAATGCAAGTTTGATGAGGACTGACGACGGTTCTCAAGGCGCCGCGCCCGACGAACAGAGGCTGAGGGGTATCGGTGTCTCGCCGGGCATCGCGATCGGTCGCGCGTTCATCGGCGACCGCGGCCCGGTCACGGTGACCGAGACCGCGATCCCCGAGACCGCCCTCGCCGCCGAGCGCGCGCGGTTTGCCGAGGCGGTGGCGCAGGCGCAGAAGCAGCTGCGCCGGCTGAAGGCGCGCGCAGCCGCGCTGCCGGGTTCGGCGCCCGACGAAATCGGCTACCTGCTCGACGCGCATCTCGCGATGCTGGCCAATTCGCGTCTCGTGCGCGGCGTGCACCAGCGTATCGCCAGCGCCCGGATCAACGCGGAGCGCGCGGTCGAACTCGAAATCGAGAATATCGCCAAGAGCTTCGCGCAGATGCGCGATTCCTATCTGGCGGCGCGGGTCGAGGACATCCGGGTCGTCGGGTCGCGGCTGATCCGCAACCTGGTCAAGAAGCCCTATGTGACGTACGCGACGCTTGACGAAGGCGCCGTGGTGCTGGCCGAGGAGGTGACGCCGGCCGATACCGCCCTGATGGATCCGCGGCGGATCGGCGGTTTTGCCGCCGTATTCGGCGGTGCGGAGAGCCATGCCGCAATCATGGCGCGGGCGCTCGGGCTGCCGGCGGTAATGGGAGTCGCCGGTCTCGCGACCCGTGCCCGCTCGGGCGCCACAGTGATCGTCGACGGCGCCCAGGGTATCGTCATCCTCGACCCGGAACCGGCGACGCTCGAAGCCTACCGGGCACGCCAGGAAGCGCTCATCCGCGAGCGGCGCCACCTCGGCCGGTTGCGCCGGCTGGCGGCGGTGACCCGCGACGGTGTCGAAATCCGCCTCGACGCCAATCTCGAACTCCCGGTCGAGCTTGACCAGGCGCTCGCCAACGGCGCGATGGGGCTTGGGCTGGTGCGCACCGAGTTCTTGTTTCTCAACCGCGACGACCTGCCCGACGAGGACGAGCAGTACGAATTTTACGCCGGGCTGGTGCGCGGGATGGGCGGGCGTCCGGTGACGCTGCGCACGCTCGACGCCGGCAACGACAAGCTGCCCGACGCGCTCGCCAGCTCGGCTTTGCCCGACGCCGCCAACCCGGCATTGGGGCTGCGCGCGATTCGCCTGTCGCTCAAGGAGCGGCGCCTGTTCGACACGCAGCTCGCGGCGATGCTGCGCGCGGCCCGCGAAGGCCCCATCCGCATCCTGCTGCCGATGGTCTCGTCGGTCGGCGAAATTCGCCGTACCCGTGAGGCGCTCGATCAGGTGGCCCGGCGCCTGCGCCGGCGCGGCGTGCCGGTGGCCGAAGTCATGCCGCCGCTCGGCGTGATGATCGAGATTCCGGGCGCGGCACTCGCCGCCGACGCGCTGGCGAGCGAGGCCGACTTTTTCGCGATAGGCACCAATGACCTGATCCAGTACACGCTGGCGATCGACCGCAGCGACGAGCAGGTCGCGCATCTGTACAACCCGCTGCACCCGGGCGTGCTGCGGCTTATCGAATTCGCGGTCGAGGCCGCCGCAAGGCGGCGTATCCCGATCGGCATCTGCGGCGAGATGGCCGGCGACCCGCGTTATGCCGCGCTGCTGCTCGGGTTGGGGTTGCGCGAGTTGTCGATGTCGCCGGGCAACCTGCCGCGGGTCAAGCACCGGATCCGCCATCTCGACATGATCGCGGCCACGCGCCGCGCCGAGGCGATCATGGACCAGTCCGACATGGGGCGCATTGCCGCTTTGCTTGACGACTTCAATGCGATGGCCGAGCTCGGCTGAAAGGCTGTCGGGTCGGTTGTAACCCGGTCTTCACCAAGCCCTGTGATGGTGGCACGCACCGGCGGTTCGTATTAAAAGGGCGCGCGGAAGCCGCTGGTGCGCTGCAACAGGCCGGCCGGGCTTCGGCGGATCGCCAGACATCGGGATCGGGAGACAAGCGGTGCGCGTCGCGACGGTCGAACGCAACACCAAGGAGACGCGGATCAAAGGCCGCATCGACCTCGACGGCAGCGGGGCCGGCGAAATCGCGACCGGGATCGGCTTTCTCGACCATATGCTCGAACAGCTGGCGCGCCACAGCATGTGCGACATCAGCCTCAAGGCCAAGGGCGACCTGCACATCGACTTCCACCACACGACCGAGGACACCGGTTATGTGATCGGCGAGGCGGTGGCGAAGGCGCTGGGCGACCGCGCCGGCATCCAGCGCTACGGCAGCGCGATGATCCCGATGGACGAGACCCTGACCCGGGTCAGCCTCGACTGCTCGAACCGGCCGTATCTGGTCTGGAAGGTCAATTTCTCGCGGCCCAAGCTCGGCGAGATGGACACCGAGCTGTTCAAGGAATGGTTCCAGGCCTTTGCGCAGTCGGCCGGCGTGACGCTGCACGTCGAGAACCTGTACGGCGAGAACAACCACCACATCGTCGAATCGTGCTTCAAAGGGTTGGCGCGCGCCTTGCGTCAGGCGGTCGAGATCGACCCACGCCGCGCCGGCGCGGTGCCGTCGACCAAAGGGACGTTGAGCGGCAGCTTGAAATGCTGACGGCGGTCATCGATTACGGCTCGGGCAACCTGCGCTCGGCGGCGAAGTCGTTCGAGCGCGCGGTCGGCGAACTGGGCGGCGATCTGGGTCGCGACGAGCGCGTCATCGTCACCAGCCGGGCCGAAGAGGCCGCCGCCGCCGACCGCATCGTGCTGCCGGGGCAGGGGGCGTTTGCCGATTGCCGCCGCGGGCTCGCCGCGGTGCCGGGGTTGGAGGAAGCGATCGCCGAAGCGGTGATCGGCCGCGGCAGGCCGTTTTTTGGCATTTGCGTCGGGATGCAGCTGATCGCCGAACGCGGCCGCGAGTTCGAAACCGTCGACGGACTCGGCTGGGTCGGCGGCGAGGTGGTGCCGATCGCACCGGCCGATCCGTCGTACAAGATCCCGCACATGGGGTGGAACGAGCTGGCGGTGCGGCGTTCGCATCCGGTGTTCGACGGGGTCGGCGACGGCACGCATGTCTATTTCGTGCACAGCTTCCACTTCGCGGTGGCCGATGCAGCCGATCTGCTCGCCACGGCCGATTACGCGCAGCAGCTGACCGCGGCGGTGGCGCGCGACAATATGGTCGGGACCCAATTTCACCCGGAAAAAAGCCAGGCAGCCGGGTTGCAGCTGATCGGCAATTTCCTCAAATGGCGTCCATGAGCGACCTGAAGAGCAAGGCCAAGGTGGTGATCGAGCGGCTCACGCAGTTCGCCGGCACCGATCTCGACGATCTGTGCGACGCGACCGAGACCGCAATCGTCGAGGGCGGCGGGTTCGGCTGGCTCAAGCCGCCGCCGCGCCACATCCTCGAAAACTACTGGAAAGGCGTCTTGCTGATCCCCGACCGCCGGCTGGTGGTCGGCCGGCTCGACGGCGCGATTGCCGGCTCGGCGCAGCTGTCGAAGGCGCCGCGCAACAACGAAGCGCAGAGGTTTGCCGGCACCATCACCGCCGCGTTTGTCGCGCCCTGGGCGCGCGGCCACGGCCTTGCCCGCGGCATGATCGTCGAGGTCGAGCGGCTGGCGCGCGAGGAGTTGGGGCTCGTCGTGCTCAACCTCGACCTGCGGGCGACGCAGCGCGCCGCGATCAGCCTGTACGAAGGCCTCAACTACCGGCGCTGGGGCACCCACCCGGACTACGCCCAGGTCGGCGGCGAGATCGTGCCCGGCCACTACTACTACAAGCGCCTCGACGGCCAGGGCTGACGAGTGATTCTGTTTCCGGCGATCGACTTGAAGGGCGGGGAGTGCGTGCGGCTGGTGCGCGGCGAGATGGCGAGCGCGGCCGTGTTCAACACCGACCCGGCGGCGCAGGCGCGCGATTTCGCGGCGCTCGGCTTTAGCTGGCTGCATGTCGTCGATCTCGACGGGGCCTTCGCCGGCGCCTCGGTCAACGGCGTGGCGGTGCGGGCAATCCGCCGTGCGGTCGACATGAAGATCGAGCTCGGCGGCGGCATCCGCGATCGCGCCGCGATCGACTACTGGCTCGAC
>JAFAWI010000389.1 GCA_019241915.1 Alphaproteobacteria bacterium | reverse complement strand
GATCCAGAAGGAATTGGGCGAGGGCGAGGACGGCAAGGATGAAATGGCCGAACTCGAAGCCAAGATCGCAAAGACCAAATTCTCTAAGGAAGCGCGCGATAAGGCCATGGCGGAGCTAAAGAAGCTGCGCAGCATGAGTCCCATGTCGGCGGAAGCGACGGTGGTCCGGAACTATCTCGACTGGATGCTATCGATACCGTGGTCGCAGCGCACCAAGATCAAGCGCGATATCGCCGCCGCCGAGAAGGTGCTCAACGCCGACCATTTCGGTCTCGAAAAGGTCAAGGAGCGCATCCTCGAATACCTCGCTGTGCAACAGCGAATGAAGAAGATGAAGGGCCCGATCCTCTGTCTGGTCGGCCCGCCGGGCGTCGGCAAGACATCGCTCGGCAAGTCGGTGGCGCGGGCGACGGGCCGCAATTTCGTGCGGATGTCGCTGGGCGGCGTGCGCGACGAGGCGGAAATCCGCGGCCATCGCCGCACCTATATCGGCTCGATGCCGGGCAAGGTGCTCCAGGGAATGAAGAAGGCGAAGTCGTCCAATCCGCTGTTCCTGCTCGACGAAGTGGACAAGCTCGGGGCGGATTGGCGGGGCGACCCCTCATCGGCGCTGCTGGAGGTCCTCGATCCCGAGCAGAACTCGACCTTCAACGACCACTATCTTGAGGTCGACTACGATCTGTCGGACGTAATGTTCGTTACGACAGCCAACACGCTGCGCATGCCGCAGCCGTTGATGGACCGTATGGAGATCATCCGCATCCCCGGCTACACCGAGGACGAGAAGGTCGAAATCGCCAAGCGCCACCTGATCCCGAAACAGATCGAGGCGCACGGGCTCAAGAAGGCCGAATGGTCGATCAGCGAAGACGCGCTGCGCGACCTTATCCGCTACTACACGCGCGAAGCCGGCGTGCGCAACCTGGAGCGCGAGATCGCCAACCTGACCCGCAAGGCCATCAAGGACATCTTGATGAAAAAGGCCGGCAAGGAAGGCCGGGTCACGGTAACGCGGCGCAACCTCGACAAATACGCTGGCGTACGGCGGTTCCGCTTCGGCGAGGCTGAGAGCGAGGATCTGGTCGGCGTCACCACCGGGTTGGCGTGGACCGAGGTCGGCGGCGAGCTGCTGACGATCGAGGCCGTGACGCTGCCCGGCAAGGGCCGCGTGACCGCAACGGGCAAGCTCGGCGACGTGATGAAAGAGTCGGTGCAGGCGGCGGAAAGCTATGTGAAATCCCGCAGCACCGCGTTCGGCATTCTGCCGTCGATCTTCGAGAAGAAGGACATCCACGTCCACGTGCCGGAGGGGGCAACGCCCAAAGACGGGCCTTCCGCCGGGGTCGGCATGGTGACCTCTATCGTTTCGGTGATGACCGGGGTTGCGGTCAAGCGCGACATCGCGATGACCGGCGAGATCACGCTGCGCGGCCGCGTGCTGCCTATCGGCGGGCTTAAGGAGAAGCTTCTGGCAGCGCTGCGCGGTGGCTTAAAGACGGTGCTGATCCCGGCCGAGAACGAGAAGGACCTCGCCGAGATACCGGACAACGTCAAGCGCGGTCTCCAAATCATCCCGGTGAATACTGCTGACGAAGTGCTGTTGCATGCACTCGCCGGGCCGTTGACCCCGGTAACGTGGAGCGAGGAGTCGGAAGCGGCACCCGTCATTCCCGCAAAGGGCGAAGAGCGCTCCGGCGTTCTAACGCATTGATTCTTCTTATCGGGCCTTGTGTTAGCCGATCTAGTTCAAGTGGATCGGCCACAAGGCCCGGGTAAAGCTCAAAAAAACCTTGCTTTCGCGATGCGCGCCAGCGTTGACCCGTCCTCGGCGCGGCTCTACACTCCGCCCCGTTTTTCCGCAGAATCTCTTCGAACTTAAGGGTAGGGGGCGACACGTGAACAGAAACGAACTCGTCGATGCCGTCGCGGGCAAGGCCGATTTGTCCAAAGCAGCCGCGAGCAAGGCCGTCGAGGCGGTGTTCGACTCGATCACCGGCGCGTTAAAGGGAGGCGGCGAGGTGCGTCTCGTCGGGTTCGGCACGTTTTCGGTCGCCCGGCGGGCGGCTTCCGAGGGCCGCAACCCGCGGACCGGCGAGAAGATCAAGATCGCTGCGTCGAAGCAGGCGAAATTCAAGCCGGGCCGGCGGCTGCGCGACTCGTTGAATTAACACCGCGATCATAAGCGGTGGCGCGATGTGGCGCGGCGCCGGCCGCGTCACCACCTAAGCCCCGGGGCGATTAGCTCAGTTGGTAGAGCATCTCGTTTACACCGAGGGGGTCGGGGGTTCGAGTCCCTCATCGCCCACCACGGTTTCATGTGCTGCGCCCAAGCGACCTCTTACCCGGCGATGGATGTTTCCTGAGCCTCTTGTTGCCCGACCTTCGCTTGACACCCTAGGGGTGGAGGCGTACGAGTCGCCGCCCCGAAAAGGCATTGACAGCGATCGCATCCGGGGGCGTAGCTCAGTTGGTTAGAGCGCCGGCCTGTCACGCCGGAGGCCGCGGGTTCGAGTCCCGTCGCTCCCGCCA
>JAFAWI010000377.1 GCA_019241915.1 Alphaproteobacteria bacterium | reverse complement strand
GCTCACAAGGCGCTCGCCGATTTGCTGCTGCACAACACCACCGGCCTTACCCGCGATCTCGTGCCCGGCGCCGGTTTCACCGCCGAAATCAAGCTGGTCAGCGCCATAACATTGCGCGAACTGCTATCGCCGTTCGATCGGGTGGATTATCTCGAAGCGGACATTCAGCAATCCGAGATCGAGGTCTTCCCGCCGTTTGTCGACCTGCTCCGCAAGAAAGTGAAGCGCATTCATATCGGCACGCATGGGCGCGATGTGCACTGGCAACTGCACGATCTGTTTGCGCGCAGCGCATGGGAGATCGTGTTCTCGTTCGAACCCAATGCCCGACACGAGACCCCGCTCGGCACTTTCGAGACCAATGACGGCGTGCTGACGGTGGTGAATCCGCGGCTGTGAGCGCTGCCGGTTCGGGCATCCGGCGATGCTGAGCGTCATTCTCACGAGCTATAATTATGCGGCTTACCTGCCGGCGGCGCTGGCGGCGCTGGCGGCGCAGAGCCGCCAGCCGGACGAGTTGATCGTCATCGACGATTGCTCGGCCGACGACAGCTTGGCCGTGATCACCACATTCCTCGGTCGCTTCGCCGATGCGCGTCTCGTGCAGAACCCCCACAATCTGGGAATCGTCGCCAATCTCAATCGCGGCATCGAGTTGGCGCGCGGCAGTGTCGTCTACTTCGCTGCAGCAGACGACCTGACCTATCCCGCACTGCTCGAACGCGGCATGGAGCTCCTCGACCGGCATCCGGCAGCCGGCGTGTTTTCGGCGCGCAGCGCCATCATCGATGTCGACGGCCGGGTCACCGGGCGGCTGGCGACGGCGGTGCCGTTGCGGGAGCCGGGTTTCATCCCGCCGGAACGCGTCGCCCGCCAGCTGATGCGCGACGACAACTGGCTGACCGGCAATACCACGCTTTACCGTCGCGCGGCGCTCGCCGCTGCCGGCGGCTTTCCTCAAGAGCTCGGCTCGTTCTGCGATGGCTATGTTTCGCGGCTCCTGGCGGCGCGCCATGGGGCCTGCTATTCGCCCGAAGTACTCGGCGCCTGGCGTCGCCATTCGAGCGGCTTTGCCTGGTCGCAGACAGCCGATCTCGCGCGTTCGCGCGAGGTCGCGGCCGGTGTCGAACGCCGGATCGCAGCGGACGGTCCGGCTTTTCCGCCCGGTTACGGCAATCGCTGTGTTCAGCGGTACCTGTTCGGTGCGCGCCGCTTTGCCCTGGCCCGTCAGCGCGAGGAAGCTCAAGCTCGCGGCTTTGGCCCCGGCTTGGCGGCGCGGCTGCGCGAGGTCGCGTTGACCCTGTGGCTGTTCGCGACGCACCGCCCTTGGGATGTGGCGGCGGTGCTGCGGCGCCGGTTTTTGCCGCGGAGCTCACTGCGGCCGCGGGTCAGCGTCGGCTGGTTCGGCAGCTGAGGAAATCGCAAAAGGGGTCGCGCAGGATCAAGCTCCGGCCGAAGAGGTTGAACATGGAAGCGTTTGACATTGTGACGGGCGGCGCCGGGTTTATCGGCAGCCATATGGTCGACGCGCTGCTTGCAGCGGGTCGGTCGGTGCTGGCGATCGACGATCTATCCATCGGCCGCCGGGTCAACATTGCCGCCCATGACGGCAATCCCCGCTTCCGGTTTGTCGAAGCCAGTGTCGTCGACCGTCGGCGGATGGTGGACCTGTTCGCCGGCGCCGAGCGCGTCTTCCATCTGGCGGCGCTCGCCGACATCGTGCCCTCGGTGCAGACCCCGGAGCGCTACTTTGACGCCAACGTCAACGGCAGCTATGCGGTCGCCGAGGCGGCCCGGCACAACGGCGTCAAAAAGCTGCTCTATGCGGCCTCGTCGTCGTGTTACGGCATTCCCGATACCTATCCGACGCCGGAAAGCGCGGCGATCAATCCGCGCTATCCCTATGCCCTGACCAAGTATCTCGGCGAGCAGATACTGCTGCATTGGGGCCAGCTTTACGGCGTGCCGATGACGTCGCTGCGGCTGTTCAATGTCTATGGGCCGCGCGCCCGCACCAGCGGCACTTACGGCGCCGTGTTCGGCGTCTTTCTTGCCCAGAAGATCGCCGGCAAGCCGCTGACCATCGTCGGCGACGGCACGCAAACGCGCGACTTCACCTATGTCAGCGATGTCGTCAGCGCCTTTCTCGCCGCCGCGGAGCGCGGCCGCGACGGCGCCATCTACAATGTCGGCAGCGGCGGCACGGTCAGCGTCAACCGGCTGGTCGAGCTAATCGGGACAGACGAAATCACATACATTCCGAAGCGGCCGGGCGAGCCGGACTGCACTTTTGCCGACACATCGCGCATCGAAGCCGAGATGGGCTGGAAGGCGCAGGTGCCGATCGAGGAGGGCGTTGCCCGGCTGCTGGCGAACCTCGACTATTGGCGCGACGCGCCGGTGTGGACGCCCGACCGCATCGCCGACGCAACGCAGGACTGGTTCAAGTACATCAAACCGTGAGACGGACCGGTAGCCGCTTGAGCCTGCTCAACGCCTCGGTTGGCACGCCAGCGCGAAGCGATAATGCGCCATCGGGCCGAACCCGGTGTGCACGACCTCGTCGTTCATCGCGAAGATAAAGACGTTGTCGAAATGCCGTCGCATGAAGGTGCGCAGGCCGTCCTCGGTCTTGCAGTTGATATGGCCGGCTTTGCTTTGCGGCGAGGCGTAGTCCTGCGACTCAAGCGAGGGCATGCCGACAATGACGGCGCCGTGCGGGACCAACGCCTTGACGATGCGCCGCATCGCGGCGCCCTCATCGCTCGCCGGGATGTGCTCGAACACGTCGAGCGCATAAATCCCGTCGTACATCCCCGGCAGATCGGCGACGCGGATGTCGATTGCGATCGCCTCGATCGGCCACTTGTCGTGCTCCGGCGGTTTGCGCCGGGCGTTGAAATCATCGATATAGACCGGATCGACATCGGTGATCGTCAGCCGCTTCACTTCCTGGCGCACGACAGACGCGCAGAACCCGTCGCCGCAGCCGACTTCGAGGACATTCTCCCGGTCTTTGAACATCTTGGCGACGAACTTGTACCGCGCGAGCGAGATCGCGAGCCGTCGCGGATCGTCGTACCACTCCCAGTTCTTTAAGACGCCGAGCCGGGTCTCGCCGATCCGGCGGCTGACTTCGAGCGATGTTTTATTGACCTCGTCGACCCTGGCCATCGGTGCTCGTCACGCTCGTTGGAGAACCGCGCCGCACGGCAAAGCGGCACGGCGCCCACCATAGCGAGCCGTACGAAAGGCGGGCAAGCGTCGGCGCGCGGCCGCCGAGGGTTGCGACGGCCCGGCGGTTTGGCTAGCATCCCGGTGCTGCGTCCTGCTGGCAAAGTTATTGCTCCTTGGCAACCGCGGCACGGGACGGCGACGTTCGGCCGAGGCAGGAATTGCGCGTGCAACCGGTCGACATCCTTTTGGGGGGATCGATCACCGTTGACAGCTTGAAATGCGCGCCGCGCCGGCGGCGGCCAAGCGCGATGACAGACGGTGCGGCAAACGGTTGATAAAGGGGAACGGGGTGAACGAAGCCGATCTGGCGATCGCCAAGCCGCTCAGTCGTAAAGCCGGCGAGCGTGCGGTCTCGACGCTCGCGGAGCCGGAATACGAGCGCAAGGTTCTGCCGCTGCCGACGCTCAGCCGCATCGCCGACGAGCTGCGGGCAAACGGGCGTACCATTGTGTTGGCGCATGGCACGTTCGACCTGCTGCATATCGGGCACGTCCGGCATTTGCAGGCCGCCCGGCGCCACGGCGATGTGCTGGTCGTCACCATCACCGCGGACGCGTTTATCAACAAGGGGCCCGGCCGGCCGGTTTTTCCGGAGGGGCTGCGGTCGGAGATGCTCGCCTCGCTGGCGATCGTCGATTATGTCGGGGTCGTTGCCGGCCCCGATGCGCTGCCGGCGATCGAGGCGGTCAAGCCGCACGTGTACATCAAGGGCCAGGACTACCGGAACCCGGAAGGCGACATAACCGGCCGCATTGTGGCCGAACGGGAAGCAGCCGAGGAGTATGGCGGCCGCGTCGTCTTTACCGAGGAAATCACCTACAGCTCGACCGAGCTGATCAACCAGCACCTCAACATCTTCGATTCGCCGACCCGCGAGCACCTCGACCTGCTGCGCCGCAACCGCGTTGCCGAACGCATCGACACGTTGCTGGAGCGCGCGAGCGAACTCAACGTACTGGTCGTCGGCGAAGCGATCATCGACGAGTACCGCTATGTCCTGCCGATGGGCAAGGCGCCGAAGGAGAACATCATTGCCACCCGGCTGCAGGACCGCGAGGTCTTCATCGGCGGTGCGGTCGCCACGGCCAACAACGCCGCGGCGTTCTGCAACTCGGTCGAGCTGCTGACGATCATCGGGGAGCGCGACAGCTACGAGCAGCAGATGCGCGATGCGCTAAAGCCGAACGTGACGATGCGCAGCATCGTGCGGCGCGGGGCACCGACGACGCATAAATGCCGGTATGTCGATCCGACCCTCGTGCGCAAGCTGTTCGAGGTCTACATGATCGAGGACGCGCCGCTTTCGCCGCGCGACGAAGACCGGCTGTGCAGCATGTTCCGCGACGCGGTGAGCGCGGCCGACGTCGTCATCGTCAACGATTTCGGCCACGGCATGATCGGTGACAAGCTGATCGAGACGATCGCCGCGAAGGCGCCGTTTCTGGCGATCAATGCGCAGACCAACAGCGCGAACATGGGGTTCAACCTGATCAGCCGCTACAGGCGCGCGGATCTTGTTTGCATCGACGCGCTGGAGGCGCGGCTGGCGTCAAAGGACCGCACGGGCGAACTGACCCGGATCATCAACGAGACGCTGCCGGGCATGATCGATTGCGACCGGTTTCTCGTGACCAACGGGCGGCATGGCTCGCTGACTTATGCTCGCGGCGAGATCGTGCATTCGATCCCGGCGTTCCCGTCAAAGGTCGTGGACACGATGGGAGCCGGCGACGCGGTGTTGGCGGTCGCCGCGCCGTTGGTCGCTTCGGGGGCGCCGCTCGACCTGGTCGGCTTTATCGGCAACGTGGTCGGTGCGCAGAAAGTGGCCATTGTCGGCCATCAGCGGTCGATCGACCGCGTGGCGGTGCTGAAGGCGTTGACGGCCCTGCTGAAATAGCGGCTGCGGCGGGATTGAGAGCGCGGCGGGCGCGGCTTGCCGCATCGGCGCCGCGCGCAATTGGTAAAGCGCAAGGGGAGCGAGCATTTATGCAGCAAAAGTGGCACGTCTGCGTACCGGGTGGGGCCGGTTATGTCGGCGCGATCCTGGTGCCGAAACTGCTGGCGGCCGGCCACACGGTGACCGTGCTCGACCTCTACCTTTACGGCGACGACGTGCTGAAGCCGGTCGAGAATCATCCGCAGCTTATCCAGATCAGAGGAGATTTGCGCCATCCGGCAGTGGTCGAAAAAGCGCTGGCGGGGTGCGATGCGGTCATCCATCTCGCCTGTATCTCCAACGATCCATCGTTCGAGCTCGACCCGGCGCTGGGACGGGCGGTCAATTACGACTGCTTTCGGCCGTTTGTGCAGGCAGCGAAAAAGGCCGGCGTCAAGCGCTTCATCTACGCCTCGTCGTCGAGCGTGTACGGCATCAAAGACGAGGACAACGTTACCGAGGAGCTGTCGCTCGAACCGCTGACCGACTACTCAAAATACAAGGCGCTGTGCGAGCAGGTGCTGACCGAAGAGCGCGAACCCGGCTTCACGACGCTGATCCTGCGTCCGGCCACGGTGTGCGGGTATTCGCCGCGGCAGCGGCTGGACGTGATCGTCAACATCCTCTGCAATCACGCGGTCAATACCGGTAAGGTCAAGGTATTTGGCGGCGCCCAGCAGCGTCCCAACATTCACATCGAGGATATGAGCGACCTCTATTGCGAGGCGCTGCAGTATCCGGCCGAGAAGATCGACGGCAAGGTCTACAATGCCGGTTTCGAGAACCACAGCGTGCTCGAGCTGGCCGAGATGGTAAAGCGCATCGTCGGTCACAACACGGTCGAACTCGAAATGGTGCCGACCGACGATAATCGCTCGTATCGCGTCTCGTCGGAAAAGATCGCGCGCGAACTGGGTTGGCGCACCAAGCGCACAATCGAGGATGCCGTGGTCGATATGACGCGGGCGTTCCGCGACGGCAAGCTGCCGGACTCGTTGACCGATCCGCGCTACTTCAACATCAAGACGATGCAGGATCGCAAACTGGCCTGACGCCGGCTCGCGACGGGTCCTTACGCCAGGACTTCGGCAACCTTGGCGGTCAACTCGTCGGCCCTGAACGGTTTTTGCAGCACCGTCTCGGCGCGGCATTCTTCCGAATTGGCGGCATCGGTATAGCCGGTGACAAAGAGGATCGGCAGGTCCGGCCGGTCCTGTCGCGCGGCGCGTGCCAGCTCAAAGCCGCTCATCCCGGGCATTACCAAATCGGCGATCAGCAGGTCGATGCGAGGCTCGTCACGGTCGAGCCGCTCCAGAGCTGCGCCTCCGCTGCCGGCTTCGACGACTGTGTGGCCCGCCTCGCGCAGCATTGCCGCGGCGACCGCGCGCACATCGTCGTCATCATCGACCAGCAGAATCCCGCCGAGCCGCGGATCGGCGCGGCGCCTCGCGCGTTCGCCGCCGCGGACAGCGTCGCTTTGCTCCCGCGCCTCGCGGGCGCGCGGCAGGTAGACGGTCACGGTCGTCCCGAGGTCGGCGTGCGTCTCGATCCGAACGCCGCCGCTCAATTGCTGCGCCA
>JAFAWI010000314.1 GCA_019241915.1 Alphaproteobacteria bacterium | reverse complement strand
GTACGCGACGTTTCGTGCGTCACCGCCGCCTGCATGCTGGTCTGGAAACGTGTCTACGATGAGGTCGGCGGGCTCGAAGAGAAAAATCTGGCCGTCGCCTTCAACGACGTCGATCTGTGCCTCAAGATCCGCGCGGCCGGCCACCGCATCGTCTGGACTCCCTACGCCGAGCTTTATCATCGCGAATCCGCCTCGCGCGGCTCGGATTTCTCGGCCGCGCACATCGCCCGTTTCAGACGCGAGAAAGCATGGATCGAGCGGAAATGGGGCGACGCGCTGCGGTGCGACCCGTTCTACAACCCGAACCTGACCCTCGATGACGAGGGTTGCGGTATCGCCTGGCCATCGCGCGCGACGAAACCGTGGGAATCCTACAAGAGGCGGCTGCGGCGGCTCACTTGGCGGCCTGAACCACGGGCTGATCCGACCGGTCCGTCGGATCGCGCCGCGGCGCCGGGGCCGCGCTAGCACGGGCGAAGTACAGGTGCACCGCCGTGCCCACACCCTCCGCTGTCTCGACCCGCAAAAACCCGCCGTGGTCGCGCAGCGCCGCCGCCGCCCGTGGGATCGCCGGCCGCGTCGTCGCGGCCGGGTCCGCGGCCTGCGCGAATTCGGTCTCGGTCAACCCGGGGCCATTGTCGCGCACCGTGATCCGGGCGAATTCGCCGAGCCGGCCACCGGGGAAATTGGCGAGGTTGTCCTCGGTAAAGGAGAAATTGCGGGTGCCGACGATCATCGCGCCGTCCGCACCCATCGCGTTTGTTGCCGCCTCGACCAAATCCATCACGGCGGCGGTCACCGCGGCGGCGTCGGCACGGCACGGCCATAACTCCGGCAGCAGCGAAAAGCGCAGGCGAGCTTTGCCGCGCAGCCGCTGCCGGATGCGCCGTTCCAGCGGCGCGAGCACGGCGTTGAGGTCGATCGCCGGCTTCGGCCGTGGCGCCGGCGGTTCCGCTGCCGGCGCCGTCGGCGCGGGTCGGGGGATCGCGACAGGTGATTGCGATAGTTGCGGCTTGAATACCGCCGCGACGGCGGCCGTCACCGACGGCAGACCGGCGGTCGGCGGCGCTACGGCCGGCTCGCGGGCTCGGGCGACCGCGCGACGCCGCCAGAACAGCAGGCTGAACCAGACCGCCGCCCCGAAGGCGACGACCGCGACAACGATCGCGGCGAGCAGCCGCGCCAAGCCGCCGCCCGCCGCCTCCACGGGCTCCTCGCCCGGGTCGTAGACGAAGTCGCTCAGCTTTGCCGCATGCTGCAAGGCGCCCGCGCCGACCATCCCGGCTTCGATCTGCGTCCAACGGTCGAGATTCGAATAGCCGAGCGGGATATCCGGGTACCGCGACAGCCGATGCGCGACATCGGCCTGGTAGCGGTTCAATCCGTTGAGGTCGGCGGCCGGGGGCTCGGACGATTTTTCCGCCGCCAGCTTGGCCATCATCGAGTCGGGGTGCTGCAGCGTGTATTCCCAGCCTTTGAGGCTGGCGCTGCGGAACCGGGCGACGGTTTGCGGCGCCGCCGCCGCAAAACGTTGAATCGTGAACAGGCTGTCGCCGTAATATTCGACCCGGTAATTCGCGGGATTGAACGATTTGAGCGCGATGCCGCGCTCGTGCGCCTGCCACGGCGTGATCCAGGCCGACCCCATCGCGGCGTCTATCGTACGGTCGGCGAGCGCTGCCACGATCTGGTTCGCCTCGACCGTTACCGCCTTGATCCGGGTCGGATCGATTCCTTCGCCGCGCAGCGCGGTCGTCAGCTCGATATCGAGGATGTCGCTCGCCGGCAGCCGTCCCAGACGCGCGTTGATCAACCCCGCCGGCGAGGAAAAATCGCTGTCCGCGCGGTAGTAAATGGCAGCCCCGCTCTGCTGGAAGATCGGCGCCAGCAGCACCACCGGCAGGCCCTGGGCGCGGCGGATCACCAGCTGCATCGTCCCGGTGCCGAACTGGGCGCGGCCCTCGGTCACCTCACGCACCGGGTCGAGCACCGTCTGCGGCTTTAATCCGCTGGGACGGATCGACACGTCCAGCCCGGCGTCGCGGTAGAAGCCCTGCCACAGCGCGGCGTAATAGCCGGCGAATTCGAACTGCGCCGGTCCGCTCAGCTGCAGGACGACCGCTTCGTTCGCGACCGCCGCGAGAGGTAAACCGAGCAGCGCCCAGGCCAGCGCTGCGGCGAACGCCATGATCCTCGACATGAAGCCCCAAACCCCGCGCAGTGCCGGGACACCCTGTCGCCGCGCCGCGCGACTCCCTACTGATTCTCCCGCATTTGCTTCATGTCAGCCCGAAACGCGTGGCGAAATCAATCGGCATCGCGCGGTGGCGCCAGCTCGCCGGCCCGCAAAAACCGCTGCGTGAGCGACAGAAATTCTTCTGCCCGTTCGACGTGCACCAGATGACCCGCGTCCAGCCGGGCGATCGTCGCGCCCGGAAACAGGGTCCGCACCAAGCGGTCGTGAGCCGGCGGCAGATAGGGCGAGCGGCGCCCGGCGATGAAGAGAGCCGGACCGTCGTAGCGCGCGCCGCCGAGGGCGGGAAAATCCGCGATCGTCGGCATCGTCGCATCAAGCGCCGCCAGATTCAGTTGCCAGCGCGGCCCCGCGGCGTCCATCATCAGGTTTTGCAGCAGGAAAGCGCGTTCGGCAGGATCGGCGACGACGCTTGCGAGCGCGGCATCGGCGTCGCCCCGCCGGGCGACCGTTGCAAGGTCGACCGCCAGCATGGCCCGCACGTAGCTGCGGTAGCGGGCGTCGTAGCGCACCGGCGCGACATCGACCACGATCAGCTTTTCGACCGCCGCCGGATCCTGCAGCGCCGCCACCATCGCGACCTTGCCCCCCATGCTGTGGCCGATCAGCGCATAGGCGCGGTGGCCGCGCCCGCACATCGCCAGCCGGACGTCCTCGGCCATCGCCCGGTAGTCCATTTCGTCGGCCCAGCCCGAAGCGCCATGGTTGCGCAGATCGAACGCGATGACCCGGTAGTCGGCGGCGAGGCGGCGGGCCACGGCCGTCCAATTCCGCGCGGCGCCGAACAGACCGTGCAGGATCGCCACAGGCCGCCCCGCGCCATATTCGGTTGCCGCCAGCGACACGCTCATCGTCGGATCAGTAGCACAACGCCGGCGACCAAGCGCGATTTCCTATATAGCACCATTAGAAGTAATTATGCTGCAACGGAAGCAGCTCATATGATCAAACCAGCCACCAAAGGGGGACGACCGGCGAAGATGCGCGCACGCGGACGGCCGCCGACGACGACAGCGGCACGGCGTTATCCCAACCGGCTGCGCGAACTGCGCAGCCGCTGCGGCCTGTCGCAGCAGGCGGTGGCCGCCGCGGCCGGGATCAGCGGCGCCTATTACGGCGCGCTCGAACGCGGCGATAAGCGGATCAACGCCGAGACGGCCGAACGGCTGTGCAAGCCGCTGCGCTGCGCGGCAGGCGACCTGCTGGCCGTCGGCGCCGGCATCTCGGTGCCGCTGACGGTGGCGGTCGCCGCCGCCGAAGCCGATGCGCGTCCGCCCGAGTACGATTTGCCGGAACCGCACGAGCGGTTGCAGCCGCGGCAGCTTGCCCAGCCCGAGGATTGCTTTGCCGCGGAGCTCTGCGACGACAGCGCCAACCTCGACTTCGAGGCGGGGACCGTATTGTTCGTGCGCCGGCTGGCTGCGCCGGCAAGCATTCCGGTCGGGGCAAAGGTGCTGGCGCGGTTCTATCTGCAGCCGAGCGGCCGGCCTGACCCGACGACCACGCACGAGGTGCTTTACGGCATCCTCGACCGCAACATCGTCGGCGACCTGGTGCTGATCACCCGCACGCGGAACCGCCTGGTCCCCCGCCATCTGCTGGTACAGGGCGCGGCCTCGGCCGGGTCGGGTTTTGGCGAGCGGGCCGCCGCCGCTGCGCTCCGCGACGCCGTGGTGGCCTACGAACCGCGCGACGGCGACCCGGCGGAGTTGCTGGGCACGGTCGTCTACGCGATGGGGCCGCTGTGATCGGCGCGAAAAAACTTTGCGCTTCGGGAGTAATTATCGATAAATACTCCTATGAGAAGTCAATCCGACGCCGTGTTCACACCCGCGCCCCACCTGTCGGCGGAAGATTTGGCGGCTGAACCCGGCGCCGCGCATTGGGACTCGCGGTGCGCCTGGCTGCCCGACACCGGCCATTGCCGGCACCGCGATTGTCCGTCCGCCTGCCT
>JAFAWI010000271.1 GCA_019241915.1 Alphaproteobacteria bacterium | reverse complement strand
TTCGTCGGGGTGAACAAAGCTGGGGGCGGCGACGAGCGCAGCGATCAACCCGTCGATTGCGCTCATGCCGATCGCGCCGGAGTGACCGGAGCCGCGCAGAATTTCGTCGAGCTCGGCGTAAGTGAACGCGTCCGTCATGCCGGCAGTCCGCCGCTGTCGTCGCTGGCCCACGCCCACGGCATCAACTCGTCGATCCGCGCCACCGGCCACAGGTTGACGAGCCTGGTCAAGACGTCGCTCAGATAAGCCTGTGGATCGACGCCGTTCAGCTTGCAGGTTTCGATCAGCGAAGCCAGGCAGGCCCAGTTCTCGGCGCCGGCATCGTGGCCGGCGAAGAGTGCATTCTTACGATTTAGGGCAATCGGTCGCATCGAACGCTCGACCACGTTGGTGTCGATCTCGATCCGACCGTCCTCGAGGAAGCGTTCCAGGCCCTCCCAGTGGTTGAGACCGTAGCGGATTGCGACGGCAATCGCCGATTTGGCGGAAGCGCGCGCGAGCTGGGTTTGCAGCCACGCTTTCAGATCGGCAACCAGCGGCTTGCTTTCCGCCTGGCGCACCGCCCGCCGCTCCGCGGCACTCCGGCCGCGGATCTGCGCCTCGATTTTGTACAGCTCGGCGATCCGCCACAGCGTCTCCTCGGCGATCGGCGCCGACCCGGCCTTGGCGATCTCGTAGAAGCGCCGGCGCCAGTGAGACCAGCAGAAGGCCAAGATCACGGCGTTGCCGGCACGACCGCGACGGGCGACCTGCTTGTAGGCGGCATAGCCGTCACACTGCACGATCCCACGGTAGCCGGAGAGTAAAGTGACGGCATGCACGGCGCCGCGTCCGGGCGCGTAGGTGTAGACGACCGCCGGCGGGCCGGTGTCACCGCACCAGGCGCTGTCGTCACGGGCAATCGACCAGAAGTAGCCGGTCTTGGTGCGGCCGCGCCCGGGATCGAGCACCGGCGCGCGGGTCTCGTCGATAAACAGCCGCGGCGCGCCGAGCAGGATTTCCCGCAGGCGCCGCCATAGTGGCATCAGCTCGGCGGCGGCATAGCCAACCCAGAACGCGAGTACCGAGCGCTCGATGTCGATCCCCTGTGCCAACAGGATCTGGGCTTGCCTGTATAACGGCAGATGCCAGGCGTATTTGCTGACCAACACATGCGCGACCATCGCCTCGGTCGGCAGGCCGGAACGGATCAGGCGCTCCGGCGCGGGTGCCTGGATGACAGCGCCGGCGCAGGCGCGGCAGCCGTATTTTGGGCGACGGGTGAGGAGAATGCGGTGCTGCGCCGGGATGACGTCAAGCCGCTCGGATTTCTCCTCGCCGATCACATGCATCGCCTCGCCGCAGCAAGGGCAAGACGTCGTCTCCGGCTCAATGACGACCTCGATCCGCGGCAGATGCGCGGGCAGCGATTTGCGTTTACCCGGCTCGGACCTCGGGCGCGGGGCCGGCGCCTGCTTCTCCGCCGCCGCCTGCTTTTGCGCGCTCGCAATCTCGCGCTCTTCAAACGCCAGCGCCAGCTGGTCGGGATCGAGCCGCTCCGAATGCCGGCCGAACTGTGCTCGCTGGAACTGCCGGATGATCTGGCGCATCCGCTCGACACGGCAGAGCAGTTCGTCGCGCTCGGCCATCAGTGCCAGTGCCGCCGCCCGTAGGCCCGGCATGTCTCCGGGAAGCGCGTCGGCCGTCGTCATCACCGCCCGACCTTGCCGGCGCTCATCGGGTTGCCTGCGGCCGCACGATCCGCGGTACGTGCACCCGCGACCAATCGAGCCCCTCGACCAGGGCCGCCAGCTGCGCCGGCGACAGGCGCATCACCCCGTCGGTGATCGGTGGCCATTTGAAGGCGCCCTGTTCCAGCCGCTTCCACACCAGCACCAGCCCGCTGCCGTCCCATACCAGAATCTTGACCCGGTCGGCGCGGCGGCTGCGGAACACCAGCACGGCACCGCTAAAAGGATCCTGCCCCAGCGTCTCTTTGGCCAGCGCCGCCAGCGAATCGGCGCCCTTGCGGAAGTCGACCGGCCGCGTTGCGATCAGCACGCGCACGCCGGGCGGAACCGGGATC
>JAFAWI010000260.1 GCA_019241915.1 Alphaproteobacteria bacterium | reverse complement strand
GGGTTTTGGCGTAAAGCCGGGATATCTGATCGGCCGCACCCGCATGGAGATTGCCGCGAATTCAGGCGCGGACCCTCGCCAAGTGGCGGTCGCATTACGAAGTGCTGGAGCGCCACGAGCCGTTTCGCGACTTCACTTACACCTGGGTCAATCCCGGCGGGCAAGGCACCGCGTCGATCAGCGGCGATCCGCTCTTTGATAGCGCCGGGCGGTTCTTAGGCTATCGCGGCACAGGGCGGGATATCACGCCCAAAGTTCTTGCCGAACAATCGTTGCAGCAGGCAAAGGACGCTGCCGAAGCCGCCAATATCGCCAAATCGCAGTTTCTCGCCAATATGAGCCACGAGCTCCGCACGCCCCTCAACGCCATCATCGGCTTTTCTGAGGCGATGCAAGCCGGCATCGTCGAAAAGCTGCAGCCGGGGCAGGCCGAATACACCGGGCTCATCCTGCAAAGCGGTCACCATCTGCTGTCCGTCATCAACGACATTCTCGATCTGGCCAAGGCGGACGCCGGCAAGTTCGACCTCCACGAAGAAGAGTATATCGACGCCCGCCTCCTGCTGGAACGCTGCATCGGCCTCATGAAGGATCAGGCGGCCGCAGGCGGCGTTTCGCTGTCGGTCGACGTCGCAGGGCCGTTGCCCTTGATCATGTGCGATCCGGTACGGCTCGCCCAGGTGCTGCTGAACCTGCTTTCGAATGCCATTAAATTCACCGATGCCGGCGGCGCCGTTGTCGCTGCCGTGCAGCGCACGGATTTTGGGGAGGTGGCCTTCACGGTACGAGATACCGGGATCGGCATGAGCACCGATGAAATCGCGCTCGCGCTCCAGCCGTTCGGTCAGGTCGAAGCCGGCCACGCCCGGCGCTACCAGGGGACCGGGCTCGGCCTGCCCTTGGCGCGGCAGCTGGTCGAGCTGCACGGGGGCACGCTTCACCTCGATAGCGAGAAGGGCCGGGGGACGACAGTCACCGTGACACTGCCGGCATCCCGCGTCGGCCCGCTTGTAGCCGCGGACAGCCAATTTATATTGCCGGCCTGATCCTTCGTTCGCTGACAACGCGGTAGCTGCTTTCCGGTCTCCAGAGGCGGCCAGGGAGAGTGCTGCCGCTCTTTTTCGTCAGCCCCGGGCTTTGTGCCGTGGATCCACGTGGATGGCCGGAACAAGCCCGGCTATGACGGAGTGGGAGCCTGAAGCCGGCCGCCTGCTACGTCAGCGCATCTGCGGGATGACCAGGAACAGGTCGGTGTCGTCGGTCTTTTCGCCGGCAGCCGTAATCAGCGCGTGGGCCTGGCCGCGGTGGTGCGTCTGGTGGTTGAAGAAATGCGTCACCAGCAGCCGCTTCGGCGCGGTGACCTCGCGCTGTGCGGCGCCGCTGAACCAGGTCATGTCGGCATCAAGCCAGAGGTCGTCGACCCGCGCCGCCCAATCCTCAATGCGCGCGTCGGCTGCGGTGCGCGCGGCGCAGAGCTCGCCGTAATCGTCGAGCATGCCGCGGCTTTCCTGGATCGGGGTCGCCGGCCGCTCCCAGCCGTCGAAGCGGCTCATCCACTGGCCGTCGCCCCACAGGATGTGGACCAGCGTGCCGTGCAGCGACCCCCAGAATGCGCCGCGGTCGCGCCGGCGCTCGGCATCCGAGAGACGCGACGCGGCGGCGTAAAGCCGCCGGTTCATCTCGCTGTTGTAGGCGGCCATCGTGCGGACATAGGCGGGGGTGATCATCGGGTGGTCTCCGGCATCGCAATGCGCCGGATGTCGCGGAACCGCCGGCGCCGGTCAACCTTGATTCGGCTCAACCCATCCGTCGAGAACAGCAGGCGCTCGGCGCGGCGCCCTCTCGGACAGTGAGTGTCCGGGGTGCACGCCGAAGCACGGCGCTACAGATATTTCGCCGGGCGGATCATCGCGCGCCACATATGCGCGACCGCCGAGTTGTCGAACCCCAGCCCTTCTTCCGGCTGCTTGAAGTTGCGGCCGATCACGTCCTCGAACTCGTCGAGTTCGACATGCACGTTCGGATCGAACGAATAGATGTCGTGCACCGTGATCATGCGGCCCGACATGTACCATTTGTGGTTTCGCATGCGCTTGTAGTCGTCCTGGATGTACGGGTCGGGCCGGTAATCCTCGCCAAACCCGGTGATGTAGGATTGCGGGTACTCGTAGCCGACCGACTCGTCCGGGTAGAAGCGCAGCACCTGGTGCGCGCGGATGGCCCAGGTCACCTCCGGGTCGACATACGGCTCGACCAGCTGTGCGCCCCAATAGCCGTGGTCGCCGCGGATGAACCCCATCGTCGAGATGTCGTGCAATAGACAGGCGAGCACCATCTTTTCGGGCAAGCCGGCATTGACCGCATGACGCGCGCTCTGCAATACGTGCGCCGCCGGGCCGAACCGGTACTTGAAGAAGTCGATCAGCGTCGGCTTTTCCGGCATTTTCGGCAGGCGCGGGTCATCGCCCATCAGCACGCGGGCGCGCGGATTTTGCGCCATGATCGCGTTGGCGTTCGGCGGCGGGTCGAAACCGGCCTCGGCGAGGCTGTA
>JAFAWI010000241.1 GCA_019241915.1 Alphaproteobacteria bacterium | reverse complement strand
TGTTGGTCGATGCGCGTCGCGGTATCACCGACACCGATCGGCCGACCATGGCGCTGTGCGACGAGGCCGCCTTGTCTTACCAGGTCGTGTTGACCAAGGTCGATGCGGTCAGGACGACCGAGCTTGGGACCAAGGCCGAGGCAGTATCGACCGAGCTCAGGCGGCACCGCGCGGCGCATCCCGAACTCCACCTGACGAGTGCCGAAAAGCGCACCGGGGTCGCTGCGCTGCGCGCGACGCTGGCCGGCTTTGCCGAGGTGGCGCCCGCCAAAGGCGCGAGATAGAGTGCCGCCGCCATGAACGACGCTTCGGTTCCGCCGCCGCCGACCGTAGACCCGGCGTTGATCGCCAAAGTGCTCGCCGAAGCGGTGCCGCATTGGGTGCGTTATGCTGGCAAGACCGTCGTCGTGAAGTACGGCGGTCACGCAATGGGCGCCGGCGGCGAGACCTTTGCGCAGGATATCGTGCTGTTGCGCCAGCTCGGCATGAACCCGATCGTCGTGCACGGCGGCGGTCCGCAGATCAACCGGCTGCTCGACCGGCTGGGTATCAAGAGCCGCTTCGTCAATGGATTGCGCGTCACCGATGCAGAGACCATGGAAGTTGTCGAGATGGTGCTCGCCGGCACCATCAACAAACAGCTCGTCGCGGCGATCAACGCGGCCGGCGGCTGCGCGATCGGCGTCTGCGGCAAGGACGGCAACCTGATCCGCGCCCAGCAAGTGACGCGCAATGGCGACATCGGCTTTGTCGGCGAGCCGAGCGAAATCGCGGCCAACGTCATCGCCGGCTTCGCCGCCGCGGGAATGACCCCGGTGATTGCCCCGATCGGCGTCGGCGAAGGTGGCGAAACCTACAACATCAACTCGGATACGGTGGCCGGCGCGGTCGCCGCGGCCTCGGGCGCGGCGCGGTTTCTGCTGCTGACCGATGTGCCCGGCGTCCTCGACGGCGACAAGCAGCTGATCCCCGAGCTCGCCGCGGCCGAGGCGCGCCGGATGATCGGCGACGGCACCATCTCGGGCGGGATGATTCCAAAGGTGGAAACCTGCCTCGACGCGGTCGATCAGGGCGTCGAGGCCGCCGTGATCCTCGACGGCCGGGTGCCGCACGCAATCCTGCTGGAGCTGTTTACCGCCGGCGCCGGCACACTGATCCGCGGCGCCTGATATGTCCTACACGGTGCGGCGCGAAGGTTGTCCGCTGGGCGCGGTCGAGACCTGGGTGTTCGACCTCGACAACACGCTCTACCCCGCATCCTGCGGCCTGTTTCCCAAGGTGCAGGAGCGGATGAACGAGTACATCTGCAACCGCCTCGGTGTCTCCCTCGACGCGGCAAAGGCGCTGCGGGCGCGGTATTTTCGCGAGCACGGCACGACGATGCACGGGCTGATGGCGGTGCACGAGGTGGACCCGCACGAATTCATGGCCTTCGTGCACGATGTCGACCTGACCTGCGTTCCGGCCAACCCGGCGCTGGCGAAAGCGCTGCAGCACCTCAGCGGCCGCAAGCTGATCTACACCAACGGCTCGGTGCCGCACGCCGAAAACCTGCTGCGCCACCTTGGTATCAGCCATCATTTCGAAGACATCTTCGACATCGTTGCGTCCAATTTCGCGCCAAAGCCGGCGATCACGGCGCTGCGCCTGTTTGTCGACCGTTTCAACATTGCCCCCGCCACCGCGCTGATGGTCGAGGACATGGCGAAGAATCTGACGCCGGCCGCTGGACTCGGCATGACCACGGCATGGGTGAGGACCGGGGTCGATTGGGCTGCCGTCGCCTCGGAGGCTGGCCATATTAATTACGTCGTCGATGATCTTGCCGGTTTTCTCGCCGCCGCGGTCGCGGCGGAGCGCGAGGCGCAGCGGTGAGCGTCGCTGACACGATTCGGCGAAAGCTGACCGCGCGGCTTGCGCCGGTGCAGCTCGACATCGTCGACGATTCGGCGCGTCACGCAGGTCATCTCGGGCACCCAGGTGGGGCAGGGCAGGGCGGCGAGACGCATTTTACCGTGACGATCGTTTCGGCCGTCTTCGCCGGTATGAGCCGGGTGGCGCGTCAGCGCCTCGTCTACGAAACGCTGACGGACGAGCTGAAGAACGGGGTGCATGCGCTCGCGCTCAAAACGCTGACGCCCGCAGAGCGTGGAGGCTGATGCATACGATTATATGTATCGCTAATATAACAAACGTCTAAAAGTTGTAATCAGCCACGCAGCGGCTACATTTGCCGGCATGGCTATGCCCCCGCCACGGCGAAGGTCGCGTCCGCTCGATCGCTCGCCGTCGACCCTCGCGATGCATAACGTCGTCGTGGCGGGTCGTCGCACCAGCGTTCGGTTGGAGCCGCTGATGTGGGAAGCGCTGCGCGACATCGCTCGCGAGAGAGACCTGCCGCTCAACGATTTGGTGACCGAGATCGACTCTGGACGCTCGGCCTCGAGCCTCACCGCCGCGATACGCGTGTACATCGTTGGCTACTATCGGCAGGTCGCGGCTGAGCGAACAGACCTGACGCAGCACGCACGCTTGGCGCTGATCGAGACGCACTAGAGCGGGTTCGATTTGGCCCGCTTCGCATCGTCCTCGCCATGATGGTGCTTAAATCGCCGCCGTCGCGGCGAAGGCCGGGATGCACAGTTCAACTGCCTGGATGATGCGGAGTGACGAGGAGAGAGACCGCCACTCCCGGATTTGTGCTTTAGCCGCGCAGCGATGCGCGGCGGTCATGCCGCGTCGGCGAGGAACGCCCGCAAGTCGGCGGCCGTGGCGTCGCGCATCACGTAGGTCTCGCCGATCCGGCGCGGCAGGATCAGCGTGATCCCCCCGTCGCGTACCTTTTTGTCTTTGCCCATATGAGCAACGAGGGCATCGCCTCGCCCATGCAGCGCAACCTCGCGCAGCTGCGTCGGCAGGCCTGCCCTGGCGATGTGGCGGCGCACGCGCAGCGCGTCCTGGCCGGGGCAGACGCCGAGGCGGACGCCGTAATCGAATGCCAGCACCATCCCCAGCGCGACCGCTTCCCCGTGCAGCAGCGTGTCGCCAAAGCCGCTTTCAGCTTCGAGTGCATGGCCGAACGTATGCCCGAAATTGAGCAAGGCGCGACTGTCACCGGTCTCGCGCTCGTCGCCGGCGACGATCGCGGCCTTCATGCGGCAGCTGGTCAGCACCGCCCGGGTCAGCGCCATCGGGGCCAGGGCGCAGACCTGATCTCCCGCGGCATCGAGCCAGTCGAAAAACTCGGCATCGGCGATGAGGCCGTATTTGACCGTCTCGGCATACCCCGCCAGCAGTTCGCGCCGCGGCAACGTGGCCAGCGCGTCGGTGTCTGCGAGCACCAGCCGCGGCTGGTAGAACGCGCCGAGCAAATTCTTGCCCGCGGCCGTGTTGATCGCAGTCTTGCCGCCGACCGAGCTGTCGACCTGCGCCAGCAGCGTCGTCGGTATCTGCACGAAATCGATGCCGCGCAACAAGGTCGCCGCGGCGAAACCGCAAATGTCGCCTATCACGCCGCCGCCGAGGGCCACCAGCATTGTACCGCGTTCGATGCCGCAGGCGAGGATGTCGTCGGCCAGGCGGCCAAAATGCGCGAGGTCCTTGGTGCCCTCGCCGGGCGGCAAGATCACCGTGTCGCGGGCGATTTCGGCCGCTTCCAGGCTCGCTTCGAGCGTCGCCAGATGGGTTCGCGCGACGATCTCGTCGGTCACGACGACCGCCTGCTTGCGCCGCATCACCGGCAAGATATGGCTGGCCGCCTCGGCGATCAGTCCGGGCCCGACCACAATGTCGTAGGCCCGCTCGCCGAGCTCGACCCGCAGCCGCTCCGGCGCGGCACTCATTGTCCGGCAATCTCCTCGGGCGGCAATCCCGTTCTCTCGCAGCGGGCGAGGGCCGCAATCGCTCGCCCCGCTGTGGCGTCGGGCGCGCCGTCGCCGCTGTCGACCGTGACGTCCGCCGCCGCGTAGACGGGATAACGACGGTCGATCAGTTCGGCGAGAACGCCGCGGGGGTCGGGCGTTTTGAGCAGCGGCCGGTTGCTGCGCCGCGAAACGCGCGCGAATAGCACGTCGAGTTCGGCCCGCAGCCAGACCGAAACCGCCCGTTGGGCAATAACCTGTCGGGTCGCCGGATCCATGAACGCGCCGCCGCCTGTCGCCAACACGTGCACCGGCCCCGCGAGGAGCCGCGCAATCACGCGCCGTTCGCCGTTGCGGAACACCGCCTCGCCGCGATTGGTAAAAATCTCCTCGATACTCTCGCCGGCAACGGCTTCGATCTCTTCGTCGGAATCAAAAAAGGGCAGGCCCAGCCGCGCCGCGATACGACGCCCGATTTTACTCTTGCCCGCGCCCATCAGCCCGACCAGCACGATCGAGCGCGCCGGACGCAGCACGTCGGGCGCCCGCCGTTTGGCTGCCGTCGGTTCGGTTTGCACATCCATCCCGCGCGGTCCTGCGTCGCGTTCTCTGGCCCTTTGGCGTCGCCGCTGTTTCTCGCCGCGCCAACACAGGGTACTAAACCATTTTCCGCGGCTGCGGGAGCGGAGATCTCGAAACCGGACAATGGCAAAGCTGACGCTGATCCTCGTCATGGTGGTGGTGTTGGCCGTGCTCGGCGGCGCAGTGTTCCTCGCGTCGTGGCATATCGACGTGCCGCGTGCGCAGGTCGAGAAGGTATTACCCGATGCGCGCTTCCCGAAGTGAGAGGGGCTTTGTGGGGCGGCCGCGGGTCGCCGTGTCGCCTCGTCTTGAGGCGTTTCTCGAAATGCTGGCGGCCGAGCGAGGTGCTGCGCGGTTGACGCTCGCCGCGTACCGCCACGACCTGATCGATCTTGCCGGCTTCCTCGCCGATCGCGGCACTGGCCTTGACGCGGCTGATGGCGGCTCGCTGCACGCGTATCTCGGCGGGGCGGCGACGCGGCGGCTTGCGCCACGCACGCTGGCCCGCCGGCTGTCGACGATCCGCCAGTTTTACCGGTTTCTGCTGACTGAGGGGGTGCGGAGCGACGACCCGAGCGGTGGCCTCGATGCCCCGCGGCTCGGGCAGCCGTTACCGAAGCTGCTGAGCGAGGCCGAAGTCGCTCGGCTGATTGACACCGCAGCGGCTTGGCCGGCCGAAGAAGGCTTGCGCCTGCGCTGCATTCTCGAATTGTTGTATGCGACGGGATTGCGCGTTTCGGAACTGGTAACGCTGCCGCTCGCCGCAGCGCAGCACGACCCGCGTTTTATGCTGGTGCGCGGCAAGGGCGGCAAGGAGCGGATGGTGCCGCTCAGCGCGCCCTCCCGAGCCGCGCTTGCCGCCTATCTGACGTGTCGAGCCGGGTTTCTGACAAACGGCAAGCCGTCGCGTTTTCTATTCCCGTCGAGGGGCCGCGACGGCCACCTGACGCGCCAGCGCTGCGGTCAGCTGCTCAAGGAACTGGCGCTTGGCGCCGGGCTCGATCCGGCGCGTCTGTCGCCGCACGTGCTGCGTCACGCTTTCGCCAGCCATCTGCTCGACCACGGCGCCGATTTGCGCAGCGTGCAGCAGATGCTCGGCCATGCCGACATCGCGACGACGCAGATCTATACGCACGTTCAGGGCGAGAGGCTGCGCCGGCTGGTCGAAACGGCCCACCCGCTGGCGCGGCGCCTCAAAAAGCGCTGATGCGGCATTTTCTCGATTTCGAACGGCCGGTCGCAGAGCTCGAAGGCAAGATCGAAGAGCTGCGGCATCTCTCGGCCGAGAACGGGCTCAACATTGCCGAGGAGGTCGGCCGCCTTGCGGGTCAGGCAGACCGGCTGCTGCGCCAGACCTATGCACGGTTGACGCCGTGGCAAAAGGTGCTGGTGGCGCGGCATCCCGAGCGGCCGCATTGCCGCGACTTCATCGCCGCGCTGACCGAGGACTTCGTCCCGCTCGCCGGCGACCGAACATTCGGCGAGGATGCCGCCGTGCTTGGCGGCATTGCACGCTTTCGCGGTCGCAGTGTCGTCGTGGTCGGAACCGAAAAGGGCGCCGACACCGAAGACCGGGTCCGCCACAACTTCGGTATGGCGCGCCCGGAAGGCTATCGCAAGGCGCGGCGGCTGATGCGGCTGGCCGAGCACTTCCAGTTGCCGCTGCTGACCTTTGTGGACACCGCCGGGGCGTATCCCGGCATCGACGCCGAGGAGCGCGGCCAAAGCGAGGCGATCGCGCGGGCGATCGAGACGTGCCTCGACATCCGCGTGCCGCTGATTGCAAGCGTTATCGGCGAGGGCGGCTCTGGCGGCGCGGTCGCGCTGGCGGCGGGAGATGTTGTGCTGATGCTGGAGCACGCGATCTATTCGGTGATCTCGCCCGAAGGCTGCGCATCGATCCTGTGGCGCAGCGGCGACAATGCGCGGGAGGCCGCCGAGGCGCTGCGTCTTACCGCGCAGGAGATGCTGCGGCTTGGGGTCATCGACCGGATCGTGCCGGAGCCGCTCGGCGGAGCGCACCGCGCACCGCAGGAAGCCATCCTGAGGCTCGGCGACGAAATCGAGGAGTGCCTGCGGCCCCTAGCGGGACAGGACGGCGACGCGCTGCGCCGTCAGCGCCGGCAAAAATTTCTCGGAATCGGCGCAATTATCGCGTAATCGAGCAAATTCAGGGCTCCGACCTTCAATCAACATTTAGGATTTGGCGGTAATACCGGACCGCATGGGCCGGTTGATGACGTTTCGCGCCGCCGCGATGTCGTTTTTCCGCTCACCCGAAGGCAACGGGTGGATCGGCATCCTGTTGTTTTCGGCAGCGTTGTCTTTTGTTGCCGCGTACAGCTTCTACCAAGCGAGCGTACGGTCCTTCGTCGCCAACAAGACGGACGAGACGACGACGGCGATGCAACTCGTCGATGCGTTCGTCACCAACTACTCGACAGTGCGCCGTCAGCTGGGAAACGCCGACGCCCCGGTGCCGGCAACCTTTCGCGCCCACTCGATCGAGCTGTTCAACAAGTCGCGTGACGAGAAAAACGCGCTGCGGCTGCGCTGGATCGGACGCGACGGCAAGGCCATCGTCACCCCGCCTTCCGATGCGGCAATGGCGAACACCATCGAGGGCTTCGCCGCCAACTCCGACCCCGCACCGGTGCTGCAGTTCCTCACCGTCGATGGCGAACCGATCTTCCGAACACTCTACCCCTCGGTTGCCAACGACCAAAGCTGCGCCGACTGCCACAACCGGCTCCAGCCGAATGCGAACTGGAAGGTCGGCGACGTGATGGGCGCGTTTTCGATCGATGCGCCGGCCGGGCCATTTTTCTCGACCCTTAAGTGGGAATGCATCGGCATTGCCGCTTTCGTGTTCGTTTTCATCGGCGGCGTGGGTTTATGGATGTCGATCGAATATTACCGCGGCATCCGCGAGCGCGAGCGCGCCAAGGAGCAGGCCGAGTCGGCGAATCGGGCGAAGTCCGATTTCCTCGCAAATATGAGCCATGAACTGCGCACGCCGCTCAACGCGATCATCGGCTTTTCCGAGATGATGCAGCGCGAGGTATTGGGTTCGCTCGGCAATGATCAGTACCGCGCCTATGTCGGCGACATTTACACGAGCGGCACCCACCTGTTGCAGATCATCAACGACATCCTCGATCTGTCAAAAGCCGAGGCGGGCAAGCTGACTCTCGAGGAAGCGATTTTCGACGTGCGCGACCCGATCCGCTCGGTCGGACAGCTCACCAGCGTCCGCATCCGAGAGGCTGGACTTGAGCAGAGGGTCGACATTCCCGACGACATCCCGCTGCTGCGCGGAGACGAGCGCAAGACTATGCAGATGGTGCTCAACCTCGTCACCAATGCAATCAAGTTCAGTACCGAAGGCGGCAATGTCGACATCATCTGCCGCGCCGATCCGGTGATCGGTTTCTCGATCACCGTTGTCGACACCGGCATCGGTATCGCCGAAAAGGACCTTGGGCGGGTGCTGGAAGCCTTCGAGCAAGCCGATTCGTCGTTGTCGCGCAAGCAGCAGGGCACCGGCCTTGGCCTGCCGCTGGTCAAGGCGATGATGGAGCTGCACGCCGGTACGTTCCGCTTGGAAAGCACGGTCGGCGTCGGCACACGGGCGATCATTACCTTCCCTCCCGACCGCGTGGTGCATCCGACGGCTGCCGGGGTCAGTATCGCCGCCTGACCGCGGGCGGCTAGCGCCCCCGGCTGCTAATACCTTAACATCGCTTCCTTGCCGCGGCCTCGGCGACGGCGATGGGGGCGACACCATGAGCGACGCGCCGTTCCGGCTCGAGGAAGCGACGGTCGCCGATTTGCATCGCGCACTGCGGACCTGCTGCTCAAGATTGCCAGCGGCTACGAAGCCGCTTCGCGCCGCCGCATCGCACCCCCCGCTTTCCCGCCGCTCTGAAGGGAGCAACCGACATGCCCAATACGACCTACACCCGCCCGACCAAGTCGCTGCCGCCGCCAATGAACCCGTTGCTGGCGCCGCAGCCGCCGCTTGCGCCGCTGACGCCGCCCACGCATGTCGTGGATTTGATGACCGACGCCGGATCGGCCGCGTTTGGTGCGGTGTGGCGTGGGCGCGAGGCCAAGCTGATCGAGGTGCCGGCGCTCCGCGACTCGCGGCCGGAGTTCAAATCGACCTATGACGTCGAGCCCCATGCCGAACTCGTCGGCTTTGACGATTCGGCCTGGGAGCTCGTACCGCCGACCGATCTCGGCGGCCGGCGCGGCGGCGGCATGATCTCGTTTTTCTGGTTTCGGGCGACCTTGAGGATCCCCACCGAGGCGCAGGGCTTTGCCACCGACGGCACGAAAGCCGTGCTGCGCGTCAATATCGACGACTATGCCGAGATCTGGGTCAACGGCGAGTTGCCGCGCGCCGCCGGCCGGCCGAGCCCCGCCTGCATCCAGGGCTTCAACATGCCGCACCGCCTGGTGCTCGGCGACAACATCGTTCACCCCGGCGAGCGCTACGAGGTCGCGGTCTTCGCGATCAACGGCCCGATCTCGGCCGCCCCCGCCAATTTCCTGTGGTTCCGCGAAGCCAAGGTCGAGTTCTACCGGTAGGCCGGCCATGGGACAGCCGATCGAAGCGGTCGCCCGCTTTGTCGCCGAGACGCGGCTGGCGGAAATCTCCGAGACTGTACGCCGACACGCGCGGCTGGTGTTGCTCGACACGCTGGGGGTCATCCTCGCCGGCAGTGAGCGACCGGAGGTGGCGGCGCTGCGCGCGCGGCTCGCCGGCGGCGGTAGCGGCGCCACCGTCTACGCCCGCGGCTGGCCGGCGCAGGAC
>JAFAWI010000552.1 GCA_019241915.1 Alphaproteobacteria bacterium | reverse complement strand
GCGCGGCGAGATCGACCGGGCCGGTTTTATCGCGCGGGTCGTCGAACACGATCTGCCCGCCGGCGATCTCGCCGTTGCGCGGCAGAATGCGCAGGATCGCCTGGCTGACGGTCGATTTGCCCGAACCGGATTCGCCGACCAGCGCCACGGTCGAACCCGGCTTCATGCGGAACGACAGGTTCTTGACCGCGTCGATATGCCCGCCTGGGGTCGCAAAGCGAACCGAGAGATCGCGGACCTGCAACAGCTCGCTCATGACAGTCGTCGCTCGGGCATCCGGATGCCGAGCGCCTGCAAATTTGCGGCCGTCGCTTCGCTGAGCTGCAGGTCGCGGTCGGCCGCGGCGGCGACGGCGTGCCGCACCACCGCGTCAAACCCGTCGAGCCGGCTGTCGAGGCTCAGCCGCGTGCGCCCGGCGCCGAGTTCGAGCTGCATCCAGCCGCTCTTGCGGTCGCGCCGGGTCGAATAAAAGGCCAGCTTGACGCGGTCAAGCTCGCACCAGCGCAATGCCGCGCCGCGCAAGCCGAGCGCGCGCAGCTCCCCGCCGCCCATCTCCAAGGTCGTTGTGTGGCGCAGCGCGGTGCGAACCGCGAAGGTGCCAAAGATCGCGGCAAACCCGCCGAGCACGATCCCGGCAACCTCGCCGACCGACACGGTCGCCAGGATCAGCAGCGTCGGCACCAGCCCCGCGGCCGCGCGCAGGTAATCTCCCGCCATCGCCGACGCCGGATAGCTGAACCGCTCGGCGTGCGCTGTGCCGGCCGTGGCGGCTGGGGTCACAACGCCACCACCGGCGATTGCGGCGGCAACGCGCGCATGTCGGCCCACACCGCGGCGGGGTGGGCGCGCACCGCATCGGCGAGGCGCGCCATAAAGCCTTCGCCGGCCGCGTCCATCACCAGATGATGCGTCAGCACCCCGACCGGGTCCCGCCGACCGCCGCGTTCGCGGCGCAGCGCCTCGATCAGCCGTCGCAGCGCCGGCTCTTCGCCGACAAAGCCGCACCCGCGACGCCAATCGACCGGATCGACATGCACGTCGATCGACCGGATCCTCTCGGCCGTTGCGAACGGTCGTCCCTCCCTCGGCGCCATCTGCGACAGGACGGTAAACCCCGCCTCCAGCAAGAGGGGTACGAAACGTGCGGCGAAGCGGTTCCACGGCGGCACGAACACCGGCAGCGCCCGGGCGCCGAACAGCATCCGCATGCGCTGGCGCCCTTCGTCGAGCTCGTCGGCAACATCGACCGCATGACGTTCGGCCGGATACTCGCTCTTCTTGCCCGAGCCGGCGCGGTTGGCGTGGCACCAGCCGTGATGCAGTACCGCGACCTCCGGATAGGGATCGAGCGCCCGCGCCAGGGCGGCCGTCGCGTCGGCCGGCACCGCCGCCAGCGCCAATGGCGTACCGCCGGCGATCGCCAGCAGCCGGCCGAGCTGCGGGGTCGGGGCCACGGCGTCGTCGTCGCGCCACCACAGGCGCGCCACCGTCCCGGCTTCCTCCCAACGATCCAACTCGGCGCCGAGCTCGCGCCAGTCGGCATCGTTTGTCGCCGCCACGTGCGGCACATGCGTCATGCGGCGATCATACCGCCGGAGCGGCGGGCAAAGAAGCCTCGCAAACGCCTCATCCGGCCGCAAGTCCGGCGATCAGAGCCGCGGCGCGGCCAGCCCCACCGGTGTCGAGGCGGAGCGGTGCCGGCTCGGTCCGCGCCGCGCGCGCGATCGCGGCGCCCAGCGCCGCCGCGGTCAGCTCGTGCTCGCGCAGCAGCACTGCCGCACCGCGCACCGCCAGATGCTCGGCGCGGATCGTCTGCTCGGTCTCGCGTTCGGCGGCAAACGGCACCAGCACGGCACGCACCTTCGCGGCAACGATGTCGAGCACGGTGTTGTAGCCGGCTTGGCTTACCGACACGTGACAATGCCGCAGCAGCGCCGGCAGGTCGGCGCGAAACCCTTCGATCGTCACGCCCGGCGGTGCGGCGTCTTGCAACGCGGCCAGCTCTGCCGCGGAACGGCCGGCGCCGGCCAGGATCCGCCAGCCCCGGTCGGCGAACCAGCCGTCGCGCCGGGCCGCGAGCGCCGCGTCGAGCAACGAGCGTCCGGCCGCGCCGCCGCCGGCCGAGACGATCAC
>JAFAWI010000005.1 GCA_019241915.1 Alphaproteobacteria bacterium | reverse complement strand
GACGTGCGCGACGGTCTGAAGCCGGTGCACCGCCGCATCCTCCACGCAATGAACCAGCTGCGGATGGACCCGACGGGCGGCTACAAGAAATGTGCGCTCGTCGTCGGCGAGGTCATCGGCAAATACCACCCGCACGGCGACGCCGCGATTTACGAGGCGCTGGTGCGCCTCGCGCAGGATTTTGCGCAGCGTTACCCGGTGGTCGACGGCCAGGGCAATTTTGGCAATATCGACGGCGATAACCCGGCGCAGATGCGCTACACCGAAAGCCGCATGTCGGCGGTGGCAAGGGCGCTGCTCGACGGAATCGACGAAGACGCAGTCGATTTCCGCGCCACCTATGACGGCGAGAATTCGGAGCCGGTCGTCTTGCCGGCGCGCTTTCCGAACCTCCTCGCCAACGGCGCCGCGGGCATCGCGGTCGGCATGGCGACCAGCATCCCGCCGCACAATGTTGGCGAAATCTGCGCCGCGTTGCTGCAGTTGATCGAGAACCCGCGCATCGCCATCGGCGAACTGGTGGCGCTGACGCCAGGCCCCGATTTTCCGACCGGCGGTGTCCTGGCCGAGCCGGCGGAGAGCATCGCCGCCACCTATGCAAGCGGTCGCGGCTCGTTCCGGCTGCGGGCGCGGTGGGTCAAGGAGCCGCTCGCCCATGGGCTCTACCAACTGGTTGTGACCGAGGTCCCATATCAGGTCCAGAAAGGCCGTTTGATCGAAAAGATCGCGCAGCTGCTGGAGGAGAAAAAGCTGCCGCTGCTCGCCGACGTGCGCGACGAGTCGGCGGAGGATATCCGCATCGTCTTCGAGCCGAAGACACGCAATGTCGCGCCCGAACTGCTGATGGAGCAGCTGTTTCGGCTGACCGAGCTGGAGGTGCGCGTCCCACTCAACCTTAACGTCCTCGACCCGCTGGGCGTGCCGCGGGTGATGAACCTCAAGGAGGTATTGCAGGCGTTTCTCGACCACCGCCGCGTCGTGCTGCAGCGGCGCAGCCGGCACCGACTGGAGGCGGTGGCGCGGCGCATGGAGGTGCTGCGCGGCCTCGTCATCGTCTATGTCAACCTCGACGAGGTGATCCGCATCATTCGCGAGGAGGACGAGCCGAAAGCGGCGATGACGGCGCGCTGGGGCCTCACCGACCTCCAGGCCGAGGCCATCCTCAACATCCGGCTCCGCTCGTTGCGCCGCCTCGAGGAGGTAGCGATCCGCAAGGAGCTCGAAGAACTTGGCGCCGAGGCCGGCGACATCGAAAAGTTGCTCGCCAGCGAACGCCGGCAATGGACGGCGCTGGCCAAAGAGGTGCGCGCCACGCAGGCGGAGTTTGGCGGCGATACGCCGCTCGGCCGGCGCCGCACGACGATCGGCACCGCCCCGGAGCCAATCGAGATCCCGGTGACCGCGCTGATCGAACGCGAGGCGGTCACCGTGTTCTGTTCCGAGAAGGGCTGGATTCGCACGGTAAAGGGGAACAGCGTGTCCGCCGCGGAGCAGCGCTACAAGGAGGGTGACGGGCCCCGTTTCGCGGTAGCGGCGGAAACCACCGACCGGCTGATGATCCTTGGCAGCAACGGCCGCTTTTATACGCTTGGGGTGGACCGGTTGCCGAGCGGGCGCGGCCAGGGGGAGCCGCTGCGGCTGACGATCGACCTCGGCAACGAGCACGAGATCGTCGCGATGTTCCCGTATCGGCCGGGCATCAAGCTGCTGGTCGCGGCGAGCGACGGCCGCGGCTTTATCGTCGATGGCGAGGAGGCGCTAGCGCAGACCCGCGCCGGCAAGCAGATCCTGTCGCCCGGCAAAGGCGAGACGGCGTCGGTCTGCGTCCCGGCCGATGGCGACGCCGTGGCCTTTGTCGGCGAAAACCGGCGGATGCTGGTCGTGGACTTGGGCGAAATTCCCGAGATCGCGCGCGGCCGCGGCGTTATCCTGCAACGCTACCGGATGGGCAAGCTCGCCGACGCCAAGGTGTTCCGGCTCGCCGAAGGCCTGTCGTGGCGCCAAGGCGAAAACCGCACCCGCACCGAGATCGACCTCACCCCCTGGCGCGGCGCGCGCGGCGGCGCCGGCCGCAGCGTCCCGCAAGGCTTTCCGCGATCGGGCAAATTTGCCTGATCAGCGGTTGAACGGCGGCTTCTCATAGTGCGACGGGGGAATGGGCTTGCCGGTCGGGTGGGTGCAGCCCTGCGACGGTTCTGCGCCTTCCGTACAGGGGCCGAGGCCGCTGGTATATGGGTGCAGCGCGGGGTCGGAATCGTAGCCGGCGGGGACCCGGTAATGGTGTCCGCCCGGCCCGTCGCCGCGAATCGCTGCATCCGGCAGGGTCGTTGCGGGGGCCGCTGCCGGGGGTGCGAGGGCCGACGGGTTCTGCTGCAACGGCGGCGCGGCGATTGCGCTCGCCGCGGCGGAGAAGGCCAAAGTGACGCCAATTGCAATTCGATGACAGAAATTGGACATTTTTGTTACTCCGCTAGGTCTTCGTCTGCCCAGCCAACAGAAATGAAAAAGACTTCGTTGCATGGCTGCGGCAAATATTTATCGGTCGGAAACGGATAACGGCGCTTGCTGCTTTGGGGCACCAGATCGCCGACTGCGCGGCAACTCGAAGAACGCAAGCCTGAAGCGTGGTGGACTTAGGAAAAGCGGACGGCGCTCGTATTGGCGCCGCACAACAGCACCGCGATGCGCTCGTCTTTAGCCGGCCGGTAGCGTCCGGAGAGCAGGGCGGCGAGCGCGGTGGCACCGCCGGGCTCGGCCGCGATGCGCAGCATATCCCACAGACGCCGCTGCGCGTCGACGATCGCCG
>JAFAWI010000523.1 GCA_019241915.1 Alphaproteobacteria bacterium | reverse complement strand
CGCGGTAAACTTGAAGCGCAACACCAGCGCGTTGTCGGCGATCTCGGCCACTCCTTGCAGCTTTAACGGCAGCATGATCTCAGCGGCGAGCTCAGGATGATCCTGTTGCATCGCCAAGCCGACCTGCTTTGTCGTCTTGCGCACCAGCTCGATATCGGTCCGCGGCTCAAAGCGCAGGTTAAATTTCATCGTCGCGAAATCGCGGCTGAGGTTGGTCACGGCGCCGAGCTGACCGTATGGAATGGTGTGCAGCGGGCCGTTCTGGTGGCGCAGCTTGACCGAGCGGATGCCGAGCGCCTCGACCGTTCCCTTGAGTCGGCCGGTGTCCATGTATTCGCCAACGCGGAAGGCGTCATCCCACATGTAGAACAAGCCCGAAATGATGTCGCGCACCAGCGACTGCGACCCGAAAGACAGCGCCAGTCCGAAGACGCCGGCGCCGGCGATCAGCGGCGCGGTGTCGACACCAAGCCGCGACAGCACGATGAGGGCCGCCAGCACACCGATTACCATGGCAAACGCGGCTCGCAGCAACGGCAGCACGGTCTGCAGCCGCGACGCCGGCGCCGCCGCCTCGTCGTCGGTATTTCCCGGTAGGGTCGGCCCGGCGACGGTCGTCAGCAGGTGGCGGTCGATTGCCAGCCGCACCAGCTCCCACGCGACAAAGGCCACGAGCAGCGTGCCGAGCGCCGCTTGAGCCGAGCGCATCGCCCCTGCCGCGGCGGCCGGGCTGGTGTCGATGACGTCGATCCAGATCGCAATCAGCGCCCAGGCGACGACAATCAGGGCGATCGCGCGGACGATGTGATGCGCCGTCCGCGCCTGCAGCTCGGCTACGCCGATATTGCGGGTGAGCACCGCGGCATCGTCATCGTGCCAGACGCGCTCGGTCAGCCGGTCGAACACGATCAGCACAAACAGAATGCCGAAGGTCTGGGTGATCGCGTGATAATACGAGAGCAGATTGAGCGACAACCCGGCGACGTAGAACACCATCAGGGCCGCAAACAGCCCCATCCCTATCGCCAGCCATACCCGCGCGATCGCGGCGCGGATTGCCGCGATCACGCCCTCGCCGCGCCGGCCGCGGATCAACGCCTCCATCGCCAGCCGCGAGCGGATGACGATTACCGTGTAGACGGCGAAGACCAGTGCGGCGACAAACAGGCTCACGACATGCGCGGCGCCGCTGTCCTCGTCCATCAGCCCATAGCGGCCAAACCCGACGAGCAGAACGATCGCCAGCACCGACAGCGAGACAAAGCGATAAAGCCGCGAAGTCTCGGCGTCGTCGATCTCGATCAGCCGCGCGCCGGGTTCGCTTGGACGCAGGATTGCGCGCAGCACGAGCGCGACAACCCGCCAACGCACGAGAACATTGGTGGCGAAAATTGCCAGCGCCTCGGTCACCCCCGCCAGCGGCAGCCAATGTCGCCGGACTGCGCCAAACGTCAGAATGAACACAGCGAGGCCGACCAAGTCACAACCAAGGAGGCTCGCCATATCGATAAGGGTCGGCCCACCCGGTTGCGCGCGGATCCGGCGTCGCGGCCGACGGCCGAGAAGGCGAAGGGTACCGGTTTCGGCAAGCAGTGCAACGAGCGCCGCGAGCGCCACGCAGCCGACACCGGCGAGCGCCCCGAACGCGGAACCGTCGCGATCGAACGATCGCCACTCGCGGCTTACGGCACCCGGGATATCTGGTACCGCCCGCGCGTCGGCGAGTATTTCGGCCTCGATTCGAGCGAGCGCCATGTCGGTCATCGGCATGGGCCTTGTCTCGCCGGGCGCCATGTCGGCCGCTCTGGCCCCAACAGCCAGCAAGCTCAAAGCGAGGATCGCGGCGATCAGCAGCCGCTGCATCCGGCGGCCTCCCGTAACGGTGTCGCCGCCAGTTTACCGCATGTCGAGGGCGGCGTCGTGCCAGCACGCGCCAGCGGTCGTTACGCCTCGGCCCCGTTCTACGATCGCGTCGGCGGCACGGACATTAGCTTCTCGTCGGTGTCGCCCTCGCAGCCGACGTGGCGCCGCGTCAGAGGGCGGCAAGCGCAGCATTCAGCGTCGTACTTGGCCGCATCGCCGCCGCTGTCTTGGCCGGATCGGGCAGATAATAACCGCCGGTGTCAACGGGCTTGCCTTGCGCAGCGATCAGCTCGGCATTGATCTTGACCTCGTTGGCCGCCAGCGCTTCCGCCAGCGGTTTGAAGCGCGCGGCCAGCGCCGGACTCTTGGTCTGCCCGGCCAGGGATTGTGCCCAGTACAGCGCCAGGTAGAAATGGCTGCCGCGATTGTCCAATTCGCCGACCCGCCGCGCCGGCGAACGGTTGTACTCGAGGATCTTGCCGTTCGCCTCATCGAGCGTCTCGGCCAGAACCTGCACGTCCTTGTTGCCGCTTGTCTGCGCCAGGTGTTCCAACGAAGCGCCGAGCGCCAGAAACTCGCCAAGCGAATCCCAGCGCAGATAGCCTTCGTGCTGAAACTGCTCCACATGCCTCGGCGCCGAACCGCCGGCGCCAGTCTCGAACAATCCCCCGCCGGCCAGCAGCGGAACGATCGACAGCATCTTGGCCGACGTACCCAGTTCCATGATCGGAAAAAGATCGGTCAAATAGTCGCGCAGCACATTGCCGGTGACGGAGACGGTGTCGAGCCCCTTGCGAATGCGATCGAGCGAGAACTTCATCGCCTCGACCGGCGCCAGGATGCGGATGTCGAGGCCCGACGTGTCCTCGTCCTTGAGGTATCTCTCGACCTTGGCGATCAGCTGCGCGTCGTGGGCGCGTTTGGCGTCGAGCCAGAATACCGCCGGCGTCTTGGTCAGGCGCGCGCGTCGCACCCCGAGCTTGACCCAGTCCCGGATCGGCGCGTCCTTGACCTGGCACATCCGGAAGATGTCACCGGTCTCGACCGGCCGGGACAGCAGAACCGTGCCGTCGTCGGCCACCACACGCACCGTGCCGCCCGCGGCGACCTCGAACGTCTTGTCATGCGAGCCATATTCCTCGGCTTGCTGCGCCATCAACCCGACGTTCGGCACGGAGCCCATTGTCTGCGGATCGAAGGCGCCATGCGCCTTGCAATCGTCGATGACCGCCTGGAACAGCCGCGAGTAGCAACGGTCGGGGATCGCGGCGATGACATCGTGCAGCTTACCGTCAGCGCCCCACATGTGCCCCGATTCGCGAATCATCGCCGGCATCGAGGCATCGATGATGACGTCGCTCGGGACGTGCAGATTGGTGATGCCCCGGTCGGAATTGACCATCGCCAAGCCGGGCCGCTTCGCATAGGCGGCCTCGATATCGGCCTTGATCGCCGCTTTTTCCGCCTCCGGCAGCGTCTCGATCCGGGTCAGCATGTCGCCCAGGCCGTTGTCGGGATCGACCCCCAGGCGCGTCAGTGTGGCGCCGTGCTTCTCGAACACGTCGGCGAAGAACACCGAGACGCAATGACCGAAGATGATCGGGTCGGAGATCTTCATCATCGTTGTCTTGACGTGCAGCGAGAATAGGACGTCATCCTTCTTCGCCGCCTCGATCTGAGCGGCGCAGAAGGCGCGCAACGCCTTGCAGTTCATCACCGACGCATCGATGATTTCGCCCGCCTGAAGCGGCGTCTTCGCCTTCAGCACCGTGACCGCGCCATCGCTGCCGACCAACTCGATCCGCGCATTGGTCGGCGCCGCGACGGTCGTCGCGACCTCGGAACCATAAAAATCGCCGTCCGACATGTGCGCCACACGCGTTTTCGACTCCTCGGTCCAGGCACCCATCTTATGTGGATGGCTGCGCGCGTACTGCTTTACAGCGCCCGCGGCGCGCCGGTCGGAATTGCCCTCGCGCAGCACCGGATTGACCGCGCTGCCGAGCACCTTGCCGTAGCGGCCACGGATCTCCTTGTCCGCTGGCGTCGCATCGCTGTCCGGATAGTCCGGCACGTCGTATCCCTTGCTCTGCAACTCCTTGATTGCGGCCTTTAGCTGCGGGATCGAGGCCGAGATGTTGGGCAGCTTGATGATGTTGGCTTCGGGGCGCATGGCCAGCTGGCCGAGTCCGGCGAGTTCGTCGTCAATCTTTTGCGCCGGCGTCAGTTTCTCGGGGAAGTGGGCGATGATCCGGCCAGCCAGCGAAAT
>JAFAWI010000096.1 GCA_019241915.1 Alphaproteobacteria bacterium | reverse complement strand
ACCGCGACTACGTCCGCCTCGACAAGCGCCGCTTTATGCCGGAAGACCGCGGCCGGCTGGTGACCGCGTTCCTCACCAGCTTTTTCGAGCGTTACGTCGAATACAATTTCACCGCCGACCTGGAAAACCAGCTCGACGACATTTCGGGCGGACGGATCGACTGGAAAGAGGTGCTGCGCAATTTCTGGCGCGATTTCTCGAATGCGGTCGACGGCACCAAGGACCTCAAGATCGGCGATGTGCTCAAGGCGCTCGACCAATCGCTCGGCCGGCACTTCTTTCCCGACGACGGGACCGGCAAGGACGCGCGCCTGTGCCCGGTCTGCGGCAGCGGCAAGCTCTCGCTCAAGCTCGGCCGCTTTGGCGCCTTCATCGGCTGCTCGAACTACCCGAATTGCAAATACACCCGCGCGCTCGGCATCGAAGCCGAAGGCGACGGCAAGGCGCCCGCCGTGCCCGACGCCGAACTCGGCAGCGACCCGGCCACCGGGCTGCCGGTGTCGCTGAAGAAAGGCCCCTACGGCCAGTACATCCAGCTCGGCGGTAGCGCGGTGGAGGGTTCCAAGGGGAGCGACAAGCCAAAGCGGGTATCGCTGCCGCGCGGTCTCGACCCGGGCGCGGTAACGCTCGACATCGCGCTCAAGCTGCTCGCGCTGCCGCGCGAGATCGGCCGGCATCCCGACAGCGGCGAGGCGGTCACCGCCGGCATCGGCCGCTTCGGCCCCTACATCAAGCACGGCCCGAGCTTTGTCTCGCTCGGCGGCGACGACGATGTGCTCAATATCGGCCTCAATCGCGCCGTCACCCTGCTCGCCGAAGCCAAAACCGGCGGCGGCCGGCGCGGCCCGCAACTCATCAGGGAGCTGGGCGCCCATCCCCAGGGCGGCACCGTCGGCCTTTATCGCGGCCGCTACGGGCCCTATGTCGGCTGCGACGGGTTGATCGCCTCGCTGCCGCGTGCGGCCGATCCGGACAGCTTCACGCTGGCCGAGGCGCTGCCGCTGCTCGCGGCGCAGAAGGCCAAGGGCAAGACCGCCAGAAAATCGCGTCCGGCTCGCGCCGCCGCCAACGGGACCAACGGCACGGCGCGGCGCAAGTCGGCGGCAAAGAAACCCGCCGGCCGCGGCAAACCCGCTGCGGGCGGCACCGCCAAGGCGGGACGCGCCTCATCGAATCGAACGGCGGCCCCGTAGCCCGAGAACCGGCAGAACGGGTCGTCGGCGTCTATCGCCGCGTCCATGACGGTGGCCGTTTGCTGTCGGCGGACCGGCGCGACCGCACCGAATACTTTATCGATCTGGCGCACGCCGCCGGCGCCGCCGACGGCGAGCTGGTCGCGGCGGAGCCGCTGCCGGCCCGGCGCTACGGGCCGCCGCGGCTCAAGGTCGTCGAGCGGCTCGGTCCGCCCGACGCCGCCGGCGCGGTCAGCCTGCTGGCGATCGCCCAGTTCGACATCCCGCATGTCTTTCCGGCCGAGGCTCTCGCCGAGGCGGCCGCGGCGAAGCCGGCCGACGCCGCCGGTCGCGCCGATCTGCGCGCGGTGGCGCTGGTCACCATCGACGGCAGCGACGCCCGCGATTTCGACGACGCCGTGTGGGCCGAGCCCGACCCCGATGCCGCCAACCCCGGGGGCTGGCACCTGATCGTCGCGATCGCCGATGTGGCGCACTACGTCGCACCCGACAGCGCGCTCGACCGCGAGGCGCGGTTGCGCGGCAACTCGGTCTATTTTCCCGACCGGGTCGTGCCGATGTTGCCCGAGGCGCTGTCGAACGGGCTGTGTTCGCTAAAGCCGGGTGAGGACCGCGCCTGTCTCGCGGCGCATCTGTGGATCGACGCCGAGGGCCGCAAGCGCCGCCACCGCTTCGAGCGCGCACTCATGCGCTCGGCGGCGCGGCTGACCTACGAGCAGGTGCAGGCCGCGCGTGACGGCGGCGCCGCGCTGCCGATCCCGCCGGCGCGGCTCGACGCGCTTTACGGCGCGTTCGCCGCGCTCGATCGGGCGCGCGTGGCGCGCGGCGCGCTGGCGCTCGACCTCGTCGAATACCGCGTCGCGCTCGACGCCGCCGGCCGGCCGGCCGCCGTCGAGCCGCGCACCCGGCTCGACAGCCACAAGCTGATCGAGGAGTTCATGATCCTGGCCAATGTCGCCGCCGCCGAGGAGCTGGAGGCGCGGCGCCGCCCCTGCGTCTACCGCGTGCACGACGAGCCGGCGTTGGAGCGGGTCGAGGCGCTGCGCCAGGCGCTGGCCGATATCGATGTGCCGGGCCTCGCGCTCGCCAAGGGCCAGGTGCTGCGGCCGGAGCTGTTCAACCGCGTGCTGACGCGGATTGCCGGGCGCCCGGAGGCGCCGGTGGTCAACGATCTGGTGCTGCGCGCGCAGGCGCAGGCGGTCTATAGCGCCGACAATATCGGCCATTTCGGCCTGGCGCTGCGCCGTTACGCGCATTTTACCTCGCCGATTCGGCGTTACGCCGACTTGCTGGTGCATCGCGCGCTGCTTGGCGAGCCGTTGCCGGCAGAGCTCGACGCGGTGGCAAAACACATCTCGGGCACCGAGCGGCAGGCGGCCGCGGCCGAACGCGCCGCGCTTGAGCGCTGCCGCGCGCAGCTCGTCGCCGGCCGCATCGGCGAGACGTTCGACGGCCGGGTCAGCGGCGTGCAGCGCTTTGGCCTGTTCGTCACGATCGCCGGGCTCGGCGCCGACGGGCTGCTGCCGGTCGGCAGCCTGCCGCCCGAT
>JAFAWI010000060.1 GCA_019241915.1 Alphaproteobacteria bacterium | reverse complement strand
CGGCCCGGTGACGCGCGAGCTGCGCGCCAAGAAATTTCTCAGGATCGCCTCGTTGGCGCCGGAAGTGCTCTGACCGATGCCCAAGCTGAAGATCAAAAAGGGCGACAACGTCGTCGTCATTACCGGCCGGGACAAGGGCAAGACTGGCGAGGTGTTGCGCGTTTTCCCGGCGGAGCAGCGCGTCGTCGTGCAGGGCGTGCACATCGCCCGGCGCCACACGCGGCAGAGCATGGGCAACCCCGGTGGCATCGTCGATAAGGAGCTGACGATCCACGTCTCGAACGTGGCCCATATCGACCCCGCGTCGAGCAAGCCGACCCGGGTCGGCTACAAGAGGCTCGATGACGGCCGCAAGGTGCGCGTCGCCCGCCGCTCGGGCGAAGTGCTCGACAAGTGAGGCAGCGATGAGCCGCTTGCAGGAACATTATCGGCAGGTCGTGCATCCCGCGCTGATGCAGGAATTCAGCTACGAGAACCGAATGCAGGCGCCGCGCCTGGAAAAGATCGTCGTCAACATGGGTGTCGGCGAGGCCGTGCAGGACACCAAGAAGATCGACGCCGCGGTCGCTGACCTGACCGCGATCACCGGTCAGCATCCCGTCGTCCTCAAGGCCAAGCAGTCGATTGCCACCTTCAAGCTGCGCAAGAACATGCCGATCGGCGTCAAGGTGACACTGCGGCGCGAGCGCATGTACGAGTTTCTCGACCGGCTGATCAATATCGCGCTGCCGCGGGTGCGCGATTTCCGCGGAGTCTCGGGGCGCAGTTTCGACGGGCGCGGCAACTTTGCGCTCGGCCTGCGCGAGCAGCTGGTGTTCCCCGAGATCGACTACGACCGGGTCGATGCCCAGCGCGGCATGGATATCGTCATCGTCACGACCGCGAAGACCGACGCCGAGGCCAAGGCCTTGTTGAAAGGCTTCGACATGCCTTTTGCCAACTGATTTGCCTGCGGAGACCGGAAGCACCGATGGCCAAAAAGAGCTCGATCGAGAAAAACCAGCGCCGCGCCAGGATGGCGAAGGCCGTCGCGTCGCGCCGCACGCGCCTCAAGGCGCTGGCGCGCGACCGCGAGGCCGCGCCCGAGGAACGGTTCGAGGCGCAGCTGAAATTGGCGCGGCTGCCGCGCAACAGCTCGGCGACCCGGGTGCGCAACCGCTGCGAGTTGTCGGGCCGGCCACGCGGCTTCTACCGCAAGTTCAAGCTGTCGCGCATCGCGTTGCGCGAACTTGCCTCGGCCGGGCAGATCCCCGGCGTGGTCAAGTCGAGCTGGTAGGAGGAGGCTCGGATGACGATGAGCGATCCTCTGGGCGACATGCTGACCCGTATCCGCAACGGGCAGCGGGCGCGGATGGCGGTCGTCGCCGCGCCGGCGTCGAAATATCGCGCCAACGTGCTCGAAGTGCTGAAGCGCGAAGGCTATATCCGCGGCTACACGCGCGAGCAGGTGCGTCCCGGCGTCGCCGAATTGAAGATCGAGCTGAAATATGTCGACGGCGAGCCGGTGATCCGCGAGATCGCGCGGGTCTCCAAGCCGGGTCGGCGGATTTATTCGAGGCTCGTCGACCTGCCGCGCGTCTATAACGGTCTCGGCATCTCGATCCTGTCGACGCCGCGCGGCGTCATGTCGGACAACGAGGCGCGTGCCGCCAAGGTCGGCGGCGAGATTTTGTGTCGCGTGTTCTGAGGCAAAGGCTGTAGGAAGACGACATGTCACGCATCGGCAAGAACCCGGTGGCAATTCCGAACGGGGTGCAGGCGACGCTCGCCGGCCAGGTGCTCAACGTCAGCGGCGGCAAAGGCAAGCTCAGCCTCGCGGTCAGCCCCGAGGTCACGGTCAGCGTGGCGGACGGCGCCGTCACCGTGGCGCCGAACGACGACAGCACCCGGGCCCGGGCGATGTGGGGCACGACGCGCGCGCTGATCAACAACATGGTGACCGGCGTGTCGGCCGGGTTTACCCGTACCCTCGAGATCAACGGCGTCGGTTATCGCGCGGCCGTACAGGGCCGTACGCTGCAACTGCAACTCGGCTACAGCCACGACATCCCGTACCCGATCCCGCAGGACATCCAGATCGCATGCGAGCGGCCGACGCTGATCGCGGTCAGCGGGGCAGACAAGCAACGGGTCGGCCAGGTAGCCGCGGAAATCCGCTCGTACCGGCCGCCGGAGCCCTATAAGGGCAAGGGCATCAAGTATGCCGAGGAAACGATCCGCCGCAAGGAAGGCAAGAAGAAGTAATCGCGATGGCTAAAAAACCGGCCGAGCTCTTTCAGCGCCGCCGCCAGCGGACGCGTTACAAGCTGCGCCAGGCGGGCAAGCTGCGGCCGCGGCTCACGGTGTTCCGCTCGTCGCGGCACATCTACGCGCAGATCATCGACGATGCGGCGGGGCGCACGCTCGCGTCCGCCTCGACGCTCGACGAAGCGGTCAAGAAGGGGCTCAAGACCGGGGCCGACGGCGGCGCGGCGAAAGCGGTTGGCCTGGCGATCGCCGAGCGAGCAAAGGCGGCCGGCATTGGCCGCGTGGTCTTCGACCGCGGCGCCTACATGTTTCATGGCCGGGTCAAGGCCCTGGCCGACGCCGCCCGCGAGGGCGGCCTCGATTT